>JAGVEJ010000248.1 GCA_020058225.1 Candidatus Zixiibacteriota bacterium
TATCAGCATTCTGGTTCGAAACCGTTTTATCTGATATTAAAGCCATAATTGATCTGCAATTAAGATAATGTGAACGGCAGATGTTTTGTCTGCCGTTTTTTTATTGCGGTTAATTAGGTGGGGGATGGGGGAAAAGGGGAGGGGGAATGTGTGTTAGGAAATCCGCCTGCGGCGGACTGACACCGCTTAAAAAAATATGTGTCAGTTCACCGCTCGGCCAAGGCCTCGCTGAGGAACTGACACAACGAAAACGGGTGGGTGGGGTGAAGCATGTCCCTGCGATGAGCATTATAACGGCACGAGCGCGGGGTTCGTGCCCTACAAAGGCAAGAAATATTCATTAGGCCGATAAATGAATGTCGACAATATTGTAGGGATTTGGTGCCAATCTATTTAATCAATTTGCGAATATTTCATTCTGGAATTATATTGCGTTATGAAATATCAATCTATTCCATTTCAATATTCAGGGGTGTAATATGGCTTTAAGGACTTATCAACAGTATGTTGAGTCTCTCAAAAAGATGAGACCGAATATTTATAAATTCGATGAGTTGATTGATGATGTTACAACTCATCCGGCGACGCGCAGTACAATCGAAGGGCATGCGAGGTCATACAAATTATATGATGACCCGAATTATCGGGATATGCTTACCACGATATCACATTTGACCGGAGAATCGATAAGCAGATATTTATCTATAATCCAAAAGCCGGAGGATATGTACTCCAATAGCAAGCTAAAACGACTTATGTTTCAGCAGACCGGGACCTGTACCGGCGGGCGTTGTGTCGGCTGGACTGCTACCAATGCAATGTTTGCAACGACTTGGGAGATAGACCAAAAATATGGGACTGATTATCATCAAAGGTTGCAGGCATGGCTTAAAGAAGCGCAGACAAAAGATATTACTGTTGCCGGCGCCTTGACCGACGCCAAAGGGGACAGGACCAAGACACCATCAACGCAGGATGATCCGGATTTTTATCTCAGAGTAGTGGAGCGGCGCCCCGATGGTATTGTGGTTCGGGGGGCAAAGGTTATGATTTGTGGGGTGGCGGCGGCCAACGAGGTATTTATTCTTCCGGGTTCCGGTTATAAAGAAATTGACAAAGATTATGCCGTTTCGTTTGTGATTCCCCGCGATATTGAGAATTTGACCATTATTGAGACGCGGCGGCCAAGCGATACCCGCGAGGCTGAAGAAGGATTCGATATTCCGGTAAAAGAGGGGGGGATTACGCAGGCCTATTTGTTATTCGAGGATGTTTTTGTTCCAAAGGAACGGGTATTCATGGCGGGCGAATATGAATTTGCGCTTAATGCGGTGAAATATTTTATAGCGGCATATAGGGCGGCTATTGGGGGATGTGTGGCGGGTCAGGGTGATGTTAAAATCGGAGCGGCCATTTTGACGGCGCGGGCAAACGGATTGTTGGCGAAGGTTTTCAACGATAAACTTACCAAGATGCATATCAATAATGAAACTACTTTTGGTATGGGAATAGCGGCGGCGGCCATGGGGAAGAAGCATCCTTCAGGGGCATGGGTTTGCGATATGTTGTTATCGAACGTGAATAAGATTCATGTGGCGACTTTGCCGTATGAGACCTCGCTTCTGGCGCAGGAAATAGCGGGTGGGATTGCCGAGACAGGATGTATGCCGTCGTACAAAGATTTCAAATCGCCAAAGTATGGCAAGCTGTTGGAAAAATATATGCGGGCGAAACATTCGGCGGAATCGCGAATTCGCGCGGCGCGATTGGTGGAATGGGCGACAATTGGGGCGGGCGTACCCGGGTGCATGCATGGGGGCGGGTCGCCGGATGGCGCCAAGCTGATGATTAGGGCGTCGTCCAATTTGGAAGAGAAGGTACAGATGGCTAAACGACTGGCGGGGATCACGGAGGATATGCCGGAGCCGGAGGGGAAGAAGTAGGGGGGGAGAGTCAGGAAGGGATTCCTGCCGGCGCATTTCGGTCAAGGGCTGTAAAGAAGCGTTGGGGACACCACACTATCAATGACTTAGGGGCAGATGAGGACTCGCCGCGGCGAGCCGCCCACGACGCGGCAGGTTACAGGCGTCAGGTCACAATTTTCGATTCGTTTGGTCGAATCGAAAATCAAGACCCGACGAAACTTTTGCATGGGAATGCAGGGGCAAATTTGGGCGGGCGCAAGACCCGCCCCTACAAAGAATTAACGCATATAATCTCTATTGGCCTTGGACGACTTGTTCTTCCAGTTGATAGCGTTTGTATATTTTGGCGTAATGGCCATCGCGGGATATCAATTCGGCATGCCTGCCGGATTCGATTACCTGACCATTATCCAACACATAAATATTGTCGGCGCGTTCGAGTGTATCCGGGCGATGAGTGATAATAACGGCGGTCATGCCCGGCATAACTTCGTGCAATCTATTCCATAATGCGGCCTCTGTGCGGGAGTCAAGGGCAGAGGTGCAATCGTCAAGAATCAATATTTTCGGTTTGCCGACAAGAGCACGCGCCAGCGCCAGACGTTGTTTCTGCCCGCCGGATATTGCCATGCCGCGGGTACCGATAGGAGTATCGACGCCGTTGGGGAAATGCGCAATTTCATCTTTCAACTGCGCCACTTCGATAGCCCAATGCATGGTAGTGTCGGAGATATTATTTCGTCCGAATAAAATGTTATTTCGGATGGTGTCGCTGAACAAAGCCGGTTCTTGAGGGACATAACCGATGCATTTTCGCAGGTCTTCCAATTTGAATTTGCGTAGATTGTGGCCATCAATCAATACTTCTCCGTCGGTTGGGTCAACCAAACGCGGTATCATATTCACCAGCCAGCTCTTTCCGGCGCCGACTTTGCCGACAACCGCTATGGTTTTTCCATTCTCGATATCGAGAGATATGCGGTTGAGTATTTTTCTCTCCGAACCCGGGAAGACGAATTCCACATTTCTGAAACTGATATGTCCTTTGATATTGCCATTGGCCGGAATGGTTCCTTCATCGACAACCATCTGTTTGACTTTCTCGAGTTCGAGAAGTCGGTTTATTGACACGGCTGATTGTCTGGCTTTGACCAGAAACTGTCCGATATCAAACATGGGAAACACCAGCCATACCACATAATAGATAAAAGCGATCAACTCGCCAAGTGTCAGGTTGGCCTTGATTACCAGCAGGCCACCGACCAAAAGAACGATAATGATACCGACCTGCCATATATAACCATACAGGCTATCAATAATGGTCGCCGTTTTGACGACATCGATTTCGGCCTTTTTTCTGTTCTGCAAAGCGTATTCAAATTTATTCTTCTGGGCCTTCTCTTGGACATAAGCCTTGACAACCCGGATTCCCGAAAAGCAGGCCTCCATCACATCGTTGAAGTCCGATATTCTTTTTTGAAGGTTATCATATCGTTTATCAAGCGAGGTCGCACTTTTGAAAAAGATAACCACACAAAACGGCAATATGCCAACCGACCATAAAGTCAGCTCGAGATTGATGTCTGCCATCATTATGATGGAAAAAATCACCATCAGGGCCGCTTCATAAAATCTGAATATGCCGGAGCAGGCAAACCAAGATAATTTTTCCGCTACGTCATCGGTCATTCGGGTAACCAAATCTCCGGTCCTGAATTTGTTGAAGAAATCAGGTCCTTTGAAAGTGACACCCTTGAATGAATCCTGGCGAAAGAGCCATTCCAGCTTTTGGTTCATCCAAGCGCGATGAGACTGCACGAAAGAATAGAGCAAGGTCGCAATAAAGCTTAGGATAATAAGGCTCAAACCAAAGCTGAGAGCGGTTGAAATTCCCCAATTATTTCCGGTGGATACAACCCGTTCTGCGAACCGGTTGGATGACACCTGGCCGGATTTGATATAATCAATTGTAAACTCGATTAGGCGCGGTATTACCACCTGCAAATATCTATGCACCGGAGTCAATAAAATTAATACGGCCAGTACGTATGGATAATGTTTATAGTATTTCCAAAACCATTTAATTTTATTCCACATTGTTAATCACCCCATTTCTATTTTTGAATTGAAGATGGAACAGCTTGGAATAGTAGCCGTTCTGCAAAATCAATTCGGTATGGGTACCTCTTTCAATTATTTCGCCGCGTTTGATGACCAGAATTTGGTCAACATCAAGGATGGTTGACAAACGGTGCGCAATAATCAAAGAGGTTCTGCCGTTCATTAGTTTTTTCAGCGAAGCCTGGATGGTGCGCTCGGTATCGGGGTCAACAGAGCTGGTGGCTTCGTCCAAAATCAGCACATCGGGATTAACCACAAGCGCTCTTGCAAATGAAAGCAGTTGTCTTTCACCTCGGCTGAAGTTGGCTCCTTTTTCGGAGACCTCAGTTTCATAGCCGCCCGGTAATCTTCCGATAAATTGATCGGCCTCCACCGTTTGAGCGGCCGAGACAATCTGCGGCATGGCAATCCCATTGGATTCAAGGGCAATGTTGGTCCTGATATTGCCCGGAAAGAGAAATATATCCTGCAAAACCAGCGCAAATCGGCGACGCAATTCCTCTTTGGAGATATCGCGAATATCAATGCCATCGACCGTGATACGTCCCTTTTGTGGGTCATAAAACCGAAGCAGAAGAGAAATCACGGTGGTTTTCCCACCGCCTGTTACGCCTGCCAAGGCAACCCGTTTCCCGACCGGAATTTCAAATGATGCATTTCTCAAGGCATAGTCGCCATTGGAATGATAAGAGAAGGAGACATCATCGAAGACTATGCCATCTTTAAGAGTCTTCCATTCGACCGGATGAACAGGTTCCGGCAGTTTTTCATTATTGGCAAGCAGGGCAAAGATTCTCTTGGCGCCGGAAATGGCCTTTTGAATATTGGCCATCTGCTCGGAGACGCGATATATCGGCTCAAAAGCGCGCCATATCAGAATAATAAACATGCTCATCGTGCCAATTGATATTGTTCCGGAGGACGACCATTTTATTCCGAAAATTAGCACCACACTGACCATCACATACTGCAGGAAAAATATGATATTGAAAAAGAATCCGGACCCAACATGTACAATAATGTCAGTTTTAAATTTCAATCTATTAACTTCATTTAGTCTATTGCAGGCATAATCGCCGCGATGGAATATCTGAATTATGGACATTCCATGCAGAAACTCGGTCAATGTTGCCGTGACTTCGGCCATTCTCTTACGCAGTAACAGGAATGGTTTAGTGGTCAACCTTTCATATATGAACATTAATGCCAGGACTATCGGTATTACGGTCGCCAATACCAGAGTCAATTGCCAGCTGTAATAGAACATAATTGCAAATACTCCGACGGCGAGAATCAGATCGCCCAGCAATAGCACCACGGTGTTGGTGAAAAGCTGTCTTAATGATTCCGTATCGGATTCAACTCTGGCCATTATTCTTCCGACCGGATTCTTATCAAAGTATGAGATGTCAAGCGACAGAATATGATCAAAGAGGCGACGCTTCAGCTCCACCATGATATTCTGGCCGATAATTTCCAGCTTTATCCTCTGTATGTATTGCAGGAAAAGCGTCAACCCCTGACTTAGGGCGATAATGGCAACGGTAATAATCAGGCCATTGAGGTCGCCATTCTTGATATCAACATCTACCGCCTGTTTCATTAGGACCGGCCAATAAAGCGATAAGCCGATGGCGATAATGAGCAAAATTAGACTATAAATCAATCCGGCCTTATATGGCTTAATCAGCGGTATTAATCTAGCGAAAGCCTGTCTGGAACCGATGGCCTGTTCTTCAGGGCTAATTTTGTCTTCTTCTCTATCTATTTCGGTACTCATAATATTTTTGCCTATTTTGTTCTTTTAATTGTATGTCCCAATTAGTCAATAAAAAAACCCGCCGAACCTTTCGGATGCGGCGGGTAAAAGTTTTGAAAAAACAAGGTTGTCACATAGGTACACTTCTCCCGCCGCGGAATACTCCAAAGAGAGTAA
>JAGVEJ010000096.1 GCA_020058225.1 Candidatus Zixiibacteriota bacterium
AAGTGTGTCCCGGTCGCTGTGATGCAATAGACCCGGACCCGTTTCACGTTTCGCCACGGCCTGACGCAAAGCATTCACCACTAAATCCGGATTGAGCCGGGACGACATCCCCCAGCCCACAATTTTACTACCAACTCGATGGTAAATCCGACCTCGCGCCTATATATAGGAGGATATAATTATGCCTGCTGATGATAGACCACCTACCGAAACCATAGAGAAACCAAAAAACGAACCCCTTTATTTATCAAGAGAAAATGTCCCCTCATTCTCTTTAATCATATTACACACAATAAGATAACGAAATGTGAGACCTCCCAATTCCCCAACATGAAAAAAAATGAAAAAACAAACCCATTTCCGCCTAACTCTTTAACAAATAACAGCTTCCAAATGGGTTCGTTTTCTTGACCTATAACCAATTTTCGAAGTCCCCCCATTTAATTTTGCCTTCCCAAACTACTCAATGCATCAATTCCGATTCCCATTATCCTTTTATGAATTATATTATGGTTTGGATATTTAAAAATTGACCTGCGTAAATATATTATGAGCAATACCACAAACGACTTGCGTTTTTTCAAAGTTATCTTAAGCTCGATCGCCGATGGCGTCTTCACTGTTAATGGCGACCGCATTATTACCAGTTTCAACCCCGCCGCAGAAAAAATTACCGGTATCTCTGCGAGCAAGGCGGTCGGCAGGAAATGCTATGAAGTATTCCATTCCGACATCTGTGAGCATGGTTGTCTTCTCGAACGTACTCTCAAAACCGGCGTGGAGTCAATCGACCAACCGGTCAATATTATAAATAACGCTGGCGAGAAAATACCAATCAGTATCTCAACTGCCGTCCTTCGCGATGATGACGGCCGGGTTCTTGGCGCCGTGGAGACTTTCCGCGACCTCTCGGCCATAGAACATCTTAGGAAAGAATTATGGAAAAATTATTCATTCGAGGATATAATCTCCAAAAGCCCCATTATTCATAAAATATTTGGCATTCTTCCCGATGTCGCCGAAAGCGAAAGCACCGTCTTAATTCAAGGACCCTCAGGTTCGGGCAAAGAGCTATTTGCACGCGCCATCCACAATTTAAGTCCCCGAAGAGAAAATAATTATGTGATTATTAACTGCGGGGCCCTCCCAGCTCAGCTCTTTGAATCAGAATTGTTCGGATATATACGCGGCGCCTTTACTGATGCCAAAAGGGATAAAGCCGGCAAACTCGCCGCCGCCGAAAAAGGAACGGTTTTCTTTGACGAAATTGGCGAACTGCCGCTCTCGACTCAGGTTAAACTTCTTCGCCTGCTCCAACAGCGTGAATATGAACCTCTGGGAAGCGCCAAACCGGTTAAAGCCGATATCCGGATCGTGGCGGCCACAAATAAAGACCTCCGCGAGCATGTCTCACAGGGAAAATTCCGCGACGATTTATACTTCAGGCTGGCGGTCGTAAAATTTGACCTTCCCCCATTATGCCAACGCCGCGAGGATATCCCATATTTAGTGGATCATTTTATAAAACAAAATAATGCACGAAGAGAAAAAAATATCCTGAGTGTAAGCCCTGAGGTCATGGATATTCTAATGAGGCATGACTTCCCCGGTAATATCAGGGAATTGGAAAATATAATCGAATATGCTTTTGTTATTTGCAGGGGAAGCATCATCCAGACGGAGCATCTGCCCACCGAATTTATCAAGTCCGGCGACAAAAGAATCGGCATGGTTCACAACCCCAAAGGAGACTCGCTGGCAAAAACAATAAACGAACAAAAACGAATTGAAGAAATCCTGAAAAATAATAATGGTCACCAGGGAAAAACGGCCCGCGAATTGGGAATAGACCGCACCACTTTATGGAGAAAAATGAAATTTTATAATATAAACCCAAAAGATTATCACCACTAAGTTGAAAAAAATATTGTTGCATATAAAAAATAAATGCAACATTTATTGCAACAATGCAATATTATATAATGCAATTGCAATACAACTCTCAATCATTTAATAAATCTATCTTATTGTATCACAACAACATAATTAATATTTAATAGTCTGGCATACGATTTTATATCTATTTCTTGGAATGAAATCGATTATTGCCATACCGGAATTCGAAAATAAAGTTGCGCCCTGTTTTGAATCCGCAACCTGTTTTGTTATTGCCAAGGTGGAAAATGGCAGGACGGTTTCCATCATCAAATCTGACTGCATTGGATGCGAAGGATTTGAAAGAGTCAGGATTCTACGCAACAATCATGTCAGCATATTGATATGCAATGGAATCAAGAATTTCTATATGCATCTGATTCAGGCCTATGGAATTTTGGTCATTAGAAATATTTCCCTGCCTATCAATGAAGCAATAGCGCTTCATATACCGGAAAAGTTAAAACCTGAAGTCGCCTCAACCGATTTCTCAGTCGCCGCCGTCACCATTCCGCTTGATGATTTGATTTGCTGGACGAAAGACCTATTCCAAAGTCATGGTTATAAGATATTTGAAGGCGAGAGTGCGGCGCCGTTCCCCATAGATTTGGTTGCCGAAATAAATTGTCCGGTTTGCAAAAAGCCAATTCGAGTCGCCATTTGCTGTGGAGCTCATGCCTATCGGGTCGATCAGGAAATTAAAGAACTCCATCATGTCGCCTGTACTGACTTTCATTCCCATATTTATATCCATCCGGCTACTCCTGATATCGCACGCTTATGTGAAGAATACGGAATAGAATTGATAGAACCGGGCATTGAACATGAGCCTTATTCAAAATCGATAGGCAAAATACCCATATTAAAAAAGATTATTCCCGGACACGAGATGGCCTGGAAGATTGATAATAATTCAGTGCCGCATAAAAATTAAAGGCGGTGGATTGAAAAAGAAGATTTGGATAATAATTGGAGCATAGATGAAGCAAGTCAATATTACAGATGAAGAGCGGGCGAAGGCCCTGTCCCCGACAAAAAAACCGGAGGTGATGGAAAAGCAAAAGCTGAATGTTCGTTATCATGTCGAGAATTACAATACGGCCGACCGTCCCCGCCGATTTTTGGAGGCTTTTGCGGTCATATTAAAGTATTCCAACTATCGCTTTGCTCTTGAGCATTTCATAAGAATGAGCGCCAAATGCGCCCGATGCACGGTACAATGCCCGATTTCTCAGGTATCCGGCGACATGCGCGATATCCCTTGCTATCGGTCAGAATTACTGCTTAGCGTCTATCGCAGGCATTTCACTATCGGCGGTCTGTGGAAGGGAAGACTTCTCGGTAAGGATTATTTGACTGATGAAAAAATTGAGGAAATGGCTGATGCCTTCTGGAACTGTACTGCCTGCAAACGATGCACCATTGAATGCCCATCGGGCATCGACCATGGCCTGATTGCGCATCTGGGACGATATATCCTGAGCGAAATTGGCATTGCGCCCCGCGCCCTTGTGGTAAGCGTAAGAGAACAGCTTGAGGGAAAAACAGGCAATACTTCAGCCATTCCCGTACCGGCTCTGATTGATACCCTCGAATTTCTTGAGGAAGATATGAAAGAGGCTAAGGGAATTGATATAAAATTCCCACTTGATGTGGAAGGATGCGATTTTGTGTTCTTCCCCGCTGTAAGCGATTTTCTTATGGAGGCGGAAACTCTTATGGGAATTGCGGCGGTATTCACCGCCACCGGTGGTTCATGGACCACCGGAACCGGGTATTTTGACGGCATTAATTATGGACTTTTTTATAGCGACCGCATGCTGGAGCGGATTGTCAAAAAGGTGCATGCCGAGGCGGTCAGACTCAAGGGAAAAAGCATTCTAATCGGCGAATGCGGTCATGCCTCCCGTTCGGCTAAATACTTTGTCCCAACCTACTGCGGCGGCGAATCGGCCTTGCCCGTATACAACATTATGGAATATACTTATAGGGTATTTAAAGAGGGGCGTCTTAAATTGGATCCAAATGTAGTAACCGAACCGGTCGCATATCACGACCCCTGCAATATTGCCCGTCAGGGATGGATAATCGATCAGCCGCGCGAAATCCTGAAAGCCTTCTGCAAAAACTATGTCGAAATGGAACCAAAGGGCGCGGATAATATTTGTTGCGGAGGGGGAGGAGGAACTGTCTCCATTGATGAAGTCCGCCCCTATAGAACATCTATTGCCGGAAAGGTAAAGGCCGAGCAAATTCGTTCAACGGGATGCAAATATCTTGTGGCGCCATGCGCCAACTGCAAGAAACAGCTTCGTGAATTGGTGGAAGACCAAAAGGTCGATTGTGAGGTTGTGGGGCTTCATGACCTCATATATAAGGCAATAATTTTTGATAATACCGCAAACAATAAACAATCTGCGAAATAGATGAGGTAACTTTGGATACATTTCTTGAATTTGCAAGCGGGTCGCTGTTTCGCCTCTCCTTTGCCATAATGGCCATGGGACTTTTGCGAATATTGGTGCTGGATATTTGGGCCGCCATCGAGGCATACAAAAGAGCCGGCGACAAAAATGTCCCATGGAATCAGGCCTTTAGGAAAACCATTGCTTGGCTTTTTCCTGTTAGCAAAGTCCTCAATAGCCGCCCGGCATACAGCCTACTTTCTATTTTCTTTCATATCGGTTTAATTATAATTCCCATCTTTTTGTATGCCCATGTCCAGCTATGGAAAGGGGGAATAGGATTTGGATGGTTTACGCTCCCTAAATTATGGGCTGATTATCTAACATTGGGAACAATCATATTTGGTTTGGCTCTTTTCATTGGCCGAATTGTAAACAGGGCTTCTTTATACATAAGCAGGAAACAGGATTTTCTTTGGCCTTTGTTACTCATCATTCCCTTTATTACTGGATATCTCTGCGCCAATTTAAATTTAATGCCAAAATATTACGATGTTTTTATGCTGATGCATATCTTATCCGGCGATTTGATTTTCATACTTATGCCTTTTACCAAAATCGCTCATTGCGTGATTATGCCATTATCTCAATTTATTCTGGCTTTGGCATGGAGATTTCCTCCCAATACCGATGAACCAATCTGCGCCACACTCAATAAGAAAGGAACGCCTGTATGAAGGCAATTTTGACCGATATTACCAAATGCATCGGGTGTCTTGAGTGTGTCTCGGCCTGCAAATCCGTCAACTCTCTGGAAATGGATGTCCCAAGAATCTGGCAAAAGAATGATGGTCTTTCGGCGGACAATTGGACCTCGATCATTCAGAAGCCGGGACCGCATTATATCCGCAAGCAATGCCGTCATTGTTTGGAACCCGCCTGCGCATCGGCATGCCCGGTAGGAGCCCTGAGTAGAACTGAAGAGGGTGCGGTTGTTTACGACAGCGGCAAATGCTTGGGGTGCCGCTATTGCATGATGGCCTGTCCTTATGGAATTCCCCGCTATGATTGGGATAAAGCGATACCTTACATCCGCAAATGCATACTTTGTCATCCCCGCATTCTTCAAGGAAAACAACCGGCCTGCACCGAGGTTTGCCCAGTGCAGGCAACCATTTTTGGAAACCGTGATGAACTATTGGCCGAAGCGCATCGGCGTATAAATGAAAACCCCAATAAATACATCAATAAAGTATTTGGCGAAACTGAAATCGGCGGCGTTTCCGTCCTGTATATTTCAGATATAGACCTTGGTTTTCTTGCCTATAAACAAGAACTGGGCTCGCTCCCCTTACCGAAAACGACTTCCGCCGCCATGAAATCAGTTCCTTTTGCGTTTGTCGGAATGGGAGCTTTCATGTACGGATTGAATTGGGTAATTAAAAGACGAGAAAAACTCGGCGATAAGGATAAGCCAAACGAGGACAACAAGCATGAATAGAGTGCATATTACAAAATTAATATTATGGATGATTACCGGCTTTGCTGTCGCCGTCGGAATAACCAGATTCCTATATGGCCTGGGGGCGACCACAAATCTTACCGATGCCACTCCATGGGGATTATGGATCGGCTTTGATGTCATGGCCGGCGTTGCTCTGGCCGGCGGCGGATTTGTCATCACCGCCATTGTTTATATCATGAGGCGCGAGGAATTCCACCCCATCGTTAAGCCTGCTGTCCTGACCGCCTTTCTCGGCTATCTCGCCGTTATAGCCAGCCTTCTTGTTGACCTTGGCCTTCCTTGGAATATTTGGCACATGATGGTTTTCTGGAATCCTCATTCACCCCTTTTCGAGGTTGGTTGGTGCGTCATGCTTTACACAACTGTGTTGCTATTGGAATTCAGTCCTGTCCCGCTTGAAAAAGTCAGTCGGTACGCCAAAATCAGAAATTTCCTTCTCAAATTCAGATTTCCTTTGGTGATGTTGGGGATTATGCTTTCCACATTGCATCAATCTTCGCTCGGTTCCCTTTTTCTAATTATGCCCTTTAAGCTCTATCCGCTATGGTACTCAAATATCCTCCCGATACAATTCTTTATTTCCGCCGTAGCTCTCGGATTGATGATGGTAGCTTTGGAGAGCCTTGTCTCGAGTTATCTCTACCGAAGACCGGCCGAATATCATCTTATCGCCAAACTCGGCAAAACAGTTGTCTGGGTTCTACTGATTTATTTCATAATCAAAATGACCGACATTGTAATTTCAGACAAACAGGAACTACTTTTCAATGGCAGTTGGGAAAGCATCCTCTTTATAACAGAAATATTAATTGCCATAATAATCCCGATGATCATCTTCTCCACCCGTAGATTTCGCAACAATCCCGCCGGCCAATGGATTGGATCGATACTTGTCGTTTCCGGAATGGTCTTTAACCGAATTAATGTCGGTGGATTGACCATGCTCCGCGCCACCGGAGATTCTTATTTTCCATCATGGATGGAACTTTCCGTCAGCGCCGGAGTAATTTCCGCCGCAATTCTAATATTCCTTTTCGCCATAGAAAAATTTCATGTATGGGAAACTCCGCCTCGCGATCCGGAAGCCGAGCCGCACAAATTACCTCGCTTTGATACGGCATCTCAGACATGGCTGGGCATTCCCGCCGTAGCGGGAAGAACCAAATATACCTTGATCTTTATCCTGAGTTTTGCGCTCGGACTTGCTCTTATCCCGAGTCCGAATATTCGCAGTCGCGGCATATCCTTAGCTCCGGTGGCCCCCGCACGGGGAGGCGATACTCTCTTTATTGATGGCAACCGTGATTTATATGGCGTCTCTTTCAATCATATCAGACATATCGAACAAAACGGAAATAAAAAATCATGCATCATCTGCCATCACATGAATATTCCTTTAGACAAACAGAGCGGATGTTATCATTGCCATCGAATGATGTATGAATCTTATGATGCTTTTGGACACGAGTGGCATTCCCATAAATCGGGCGCTAATCTTGCATGTGGTAAATGCCATCTTGAAGGGCAGGAGAAAAACGCCATTTCGGCAAAAAAATGCGATCAATGTCATATTGATCTAATCCCTCCGGGAGCGCTCATAACAATCGAACAATACAACGCCCCCGCCTATGTCGATGCCATGCATATTCTATGCGTCAAATGCCATAGAGAAAAAGTGCCATCACTGCCGGAGAAACCAAATCTCGCAAGATGCACCGCCTGCCATGAGTCAATTCCTCCCGATTATTTGAAAGACACTGAAGGTAATCACAATGTAAATACTAAAAATAATAGACCATATTTTAACCGCGTCATGCTTCCCGGATTAAAATAGAAACGATGCACAGCGACATGATACAAAAAAGAAATAAAATATTGATCATTGATGATGAACCCGATGCGGTTAACTATTTAAAGGCCGTGTTATGCGAAAATAATATTGAAGGGATATCCGCCGAAAATTCCAAAATCGCATGGGAATCGCTGGAAAAAGATAAGCCGGATATGATTTGCCTTGACATAATGATGCCGCGTGAATCGGGAATATCCCTCTATGTCCGCTTGCGGGAGGACCGCCGTTTTGCGGAAATCCCGGTGATAATTATCAGCGGCGTGGAACCGGCCGGCGAGTTCGATATCTATAAATTTATAGCGAACAAAAAAATCCCGCCGCCCGAAAAATATATCGAAAAGCCGATACGGGTGGAAAATTTTATTAAAGCGATCAATGAAATTTTAGAAAAAGAAATATTAAAGCACAAATGAGTCCGAAAAATCTTGATAAAATGCTCGATAGCGCATTGATGGAGATTATTCCATTCAATGTTGCTATAATCGATAGACAGCTTAGTGTCATTAGGGCCAATAGCCGCTTCGAAAAAGCCTTTGGCGAATGGCGGGGGAAAAAATGTTACGAGGCTTACAAAAATCTCAATTCAGCATGCCAAAATTGTCGAGCTATGAAAACGTTCACTGATGGTAAAGAGCGGGTGATGGATGAGGTGGGACGCGATCTAAACGGTCGACGCGCTCATTATCTTTGTCATCTGGCGCCCATTAGGAATGAAAGCGGCGAGGTTGTCTATATTGCCGGTCTATCTCATGATATCACCGAAAGTAAGGACCGCGAAAGGGAGTTTAATATATTCTTTGAAAGGGTTCCTTGTTACATTACGGTTATTGACCGCGATTATAAAATCATCAGAGCCAATGAGAGATTCAGGGATACTTTCGGAGATACCATAGGCGATTATTGCTACAAAATATACAAGCGTCGCTCAAGTAGATGCACTCACTGCCCGGCGGCCAAAACCTTCAATGATGGCGGCACCCATACTTCAGAGCAATTAGGTATTACCAAGGCGGGCCAGAACGCCGACTATGTTGTTACGACGACTCCCTTAACCCGCGGTGAAGAGCAAATTGAGCATGTTATCGAGATCTCAACCGATATTACGGAAATGAAAATGCTCGAAAAAGAGGTGTTGGAAGCGGAAAGGTTGGCCGCCGTGGGCCAAACCGTCGCCGGCTTGGCACATAGCATAAAAAATATCCTAATGGGCTTGGAAGGTGGAAAATATATTGTCAGCGTCGGATTGAAGAAAGACGATAAAGAGATGATTGCCCAAGGCTGGGAAATGCTCGAACGCAATTTTGAGAAAACAACTTCGCTCGTGAAGGATTTTCTCAGTTTCGCCAAAGGACGTCTTCCTGAAGTGCAGTCAATTGATCCCAATGACTTAGTCATGGAAATAATCGAACTCTATAAAGAAATTGCAAAAAAATCCGGAATTGATCTTCGGGCCGAACTCGACAATACTATTAAAAAGACTCCCCTTGACCCAAAAGGCATCCATACTTGCCTGACCAATCTTGTCTCCAATGCCCTCGATGCCTGTGAAATGAGCGATAAAAATGACCGCTTTGTCTGCATAAAAACAAAAGAAGAAAAGGGAATGCTGATTTTTGAAGTGACCGACAACGGATGCGGTATGGATTGCGACATCAAAAGAAAAATCTTCACTACTTTTTTTACCACCAAAGGCGGCGGCGGTACAGGCTTGGGGCTTTTGACAACAAGAAAAATTATTCAGGAGCATGGCGGCAAAATTATTGTACATTCCAAAAAGGGCGAAGGAGCTCATTTTAGAATCGAACTGCCTCGCCGAAGATTAAAATCGCTCTTGCATAAAGAAGAAGAACAATAATATTTAAATAGCTCGGGAGATTATATGGATCATGCCGGTAAGAAAAAAATTCTGGTCATCGATGATGAGGAAGATGTTCGGAGATTTCTTTCAACCGCATTGGACGAAGCGGGGTTTGATGTCATTCTCGCCTTCGATGGTGTTGAGGGTCTCGAGATGGTGAAAAAAAATAGGCCTGATTTAATTTCGCTTGATCTGGTAATGCCAAAACATTCTGGAGCCAAATTTCATAGAGAATTAATGAAAAATAAGGAGTGGGCAAAAATACCTATTATCATTGTTACCGGTCATGCCCGTGATGAACTTGGCAAAGCCGATTTAAAAGAGCTTACCATGTCCGCCCCGGGTATCTATCTTGAGAAACCAGTCAAACCCGATAATTATATTGCGGCCATTAAAAAGCTTCTTGGCCTGGATACAACAATCGAAGAAAAAGAAGCCGCCGAAACTGTGGAATTACAGAATGAATTAAAAAATCTTGTGGATTCTACTGATAAAGAAACCCTCAGAAAAATCAAGGAACTCCTGCGAAATAAAAAACCATAAGATTACCCTTCAGATTGAGGCTTTATCTTATCTTTAAGCCACCCTATTTTAAAATCGACTTTGCCCTCAAATTCGGGAACATACGGTTTTATATCCAGAAGGGGGGTCTCATTGATAACATCAACTCCGCGAACATACAAAGTACTATTTTCGATTTTCTCCAATCGAACCGTCGATATGCCAATCCGATTGGGACGATGTGGGGAACGCGTGGCAAAAACCCCCTTAAGGTTATCATCCAAATATGGTTTCACTCTCAAAGAATATCCTTCAGATAAATGAAAATAATAAACCAGTATTATATGCGAAAATCCCGCAACATCAGTCAATCCTTCCTGATATTTTTCGAAAACCTTTATATACCCTTGGGTATCTCCGGCAAAAACTGGTTGAATCGGAGCTTTGTCGGGCGTTTTAAATGGAGTATAAATTATGCCTATCGGTTCAATTTCAATCATTTTTACTGACTCACATTAACTGCATTTTACAATTCTTATGGCGGCGCCCCGACTCGTCGGCGGCTACAGGAGCCATATCTATTTATGATGATGCTGACATCCCAGTTCCGGCCTGTTAATCAATTTTCCTTCAACATATAATGCAATTGCCCGTTCAATATTCTCCTCATCAGTAATTATTGCATCAATGCCGGCATTACATAAATCATCGAATATTCTTCTCCCCATCCCGTGCGAAATCACCGCCTGACAGTCACTCAATGCCTGCAGGATTGGGCCATGATGATGATGCGCATTGCCGGTTTCAGCCAAACCCAAAGCATGTCCGGTAAAAGTATTTGGCCGAAATTCATTTGAAATAACTTTTCCATTTTCCACATGAAATATCATAAATTCCATCGCTTGGCCGAAATGCGATGCCAACGTCTTCTTATCATCAGTTACTATTGCTATTTTCATTTTCTTTTGACCTCTTCTTCATAATCTTTTGGTAATGTTCACCGTCTTCTCTTATTAATTTGCAACCACATTTCGGACACCTTTCCTCCATACATGGAAGATTGGGATAATGCCCCTTCTTAAAACCGCATTTGGGGCAGACACAAAATCCGCTTGGTCCCATTTTACGCTGATTTTGATTACTCATCATACGCCTCCCCGCCCTCTTCCGGGTCCACGCCCACTGTCGCCTCCAGAATCTCCTCTACTCATGCCGCCGCATCCGCGGCGGCCTTGCCCTGATCCGCCCCCCTGACGATTGCCCCGTGCATGTCCGCGGTCATCTTCAGAACGATGAATATTCTTGCTCCCGCATTTGGGGCAGACATTTGGACGCCCTGTTCCATGAGGCACCTGCCACTCATGACCGCAGTCATAGCATTTGAATTTTCTTTCACTTGCCATTTTTATTATACCTCCTTCAATGCGAAGCGCTTTCCCATTAACCAAAACATCAGCAATTTTTTTATGTGCCGATTCCACTATCCGGCCAAAGGTCTGACGGGATATTTGCATCTTCTCCGCCGCCCCTTCTTGATACAATCCTTCAAAATCCGCCAGCCGTATTGCCTCAAATTCATCAATAGTTAATATTATTTCATCCAGATCAATAAGAGGAATACCCCTCGGCTTAAAATAGGCTGATTCAGGATTACCTCGGATACGTCTGGGACATCTTGGTCTGGGCATATAGCTTCTCCATTCTATTCCCATTATGAGCATATGCTCATAATTTGTCAAGTGAAATTTTCACAAATTTTTAATCCGCATCAAGCCAGAGTTCAGCATGACTGTTCTTGGGTCTTTCTGCCAAAGAATATACTTTTTTCCATTAATGGGGCTTTTTCAGCAAGTCCCATGGCAATATTTTCGCCGAATTAGATTAATAAAATTATTGTTTTAACATTATACTCATGATTTATTCTCAAAAGAATATTCACTTGAGCCTGTTTTGTGAACTTGTTGACACCGTATAAGGTACAATTATGGAGAAATATGATTTAATAGTCATCGGTTCCGGCCCCGCCGGCGAAAAAGCCGCCATTCAAGCCGCAAAATTGCGCAAAAAGGTCGCCGTAATTGAATCTCGCGGCGTCGTGGGCGGCGTTTGTGTTCATACGGGCACCCTTCCATCAAAAACACTCAGGGAAACAGTTCTATATTTGGCCGGTCTAAAACAACGCTCTGTTTATGGTGTTGTCTGCAGTCTTAAGAGCGATGTTACGGTTTCGGAATTGATGTATCGCACTGAGCATGTAATTCAGCAAGAACTCGAGGTTATCCAAAACAAATTAACGCGGAATGGCATAACCGTTTTTGGAGGACACGGCCGGATTCTATCGCCGACTCAAGTGGTTTTTGAGAATGAAACCGGACAGACACGCACTTTGGAGACCGATGTTATCATCATCGCGGCCGGTTCTCGACCATATCGGGATACTGCAATTAATTTCGATGAAACATATATTTTCGACAGCGAATCAATCCTGAAGCTCGATAAAATTCCCCAATCAATGATTGTCATCGGCGGAGGCGTAATCGGATGTGAATATGCCTGTATCTTTGCTCACCTTGGCGTAAAACTGACACTCCTCGAAGGCAAAGACCGTCTGATGCCTTTCTTGGACCATGAAATCTCTGATACTCTCACATACCTTATGCGTAAAAACCGCACTAAAGTTATTTTTGGCGACCGGATGGAAAAATTGGAGATAAAAGATGGGCAGGTGTGCCTATCTACCAAAGCCGGGCGAACTCTAATTGCAGAGAAGGCGCTTTTCGCCATGGGACGAGTTGGCAATACGGCCAATCTTGGCATTGAAGAGCTTGGTATCAAGACCAACAAACGGGGACTTTTGCAGGTTGATGAGAATTTCCATACCGGTGTGGCGCAGATATATGCCGTCGGTGATATCATAGGATTTCCCTCGCTCGCATCAGTTTCGATGGATCAAGGACGTCTTGCGGCGCAACATGCCTTTGGCGCCAAAGATTCGCGGCTGAATACGCTTCTGCCCTATGGTATATACACTATCCCCGAGGTTTCAATTGTCGGATACACCGAGGAAGAATTAAACTCGCAGGGGCTTCTTTACGAGACCGGTGTTGCCAGATTTTATGAATTGGCCCGCGGGCAGATTGCCAACGACCATGATGGTATGCTGAAACTAACTTTCTGCCCAAAAACAAAAAAGCTCTATGGCGTGCATATTATCGGCGAGCGCGCCGCCGATTTGATTCATATCGGTCAGGCTGTGATATCATTTGGGGGCACGATTGATTATTTTATTGATACCGTTTTTAATTTCCCAACCATGTCCGAGGCCTACAAAGTCGCCGCCTTAAATGGTCTGAGTGGTATTGGGTAAGAATCAAGAATTCAATCGGCGTCCCTTTTAAATATTGCAAAATTGTCCAAAGATAGGCGAGCCGCAAAATTTTTAACCTAAGAAAAGCTTCAGGAGTCTGATATTGGGGTCCCCTGATGGAATACCATTTGCCATGAATTGCCCACCTGTTTCCAGATTGAACTCCGCAGGGAGTATCTCGCCGGTTCTCCCTCTCCATTGAAGAAAATTGCGCGATATGTAACCAAGACCGCATCCTGCGATAAAAGTAGTATTTTAAAATCAATCAATGAAATTCTGACCACTGGCTCGTTTGCGAGAGCTTTGATGATAGATTGTTTGTCAAATATTTGGCCGGAGCTTCCAAACTCCACAAACTCATCAGCGAGTAGTTTTGCCAATTCCCTTGGAGAATGTCTAACCTCAGGTTGCAGTAAACGTTCCTCAAGCTGGTGGAGCAATTTCTGTAGTGATTCCTCCATATTCATATTATTCCCTTATGTTAGTGTTACTATAAGCGCTGTCCGGTATGGTCATCCCATCACAATATTGTCTTTTCTCAAAAAACAAAATAACCCCATTTCGCGGGGACTGTTGAAAAACCCCATTAAAGCGCGGTCAGTCCGGCAGCCGCCGGATTCCTGACCGAAATATTGCCATGATTCTGAAGGGAGGGACTCCCTACGACGCAAGGTTTGGGGTTTTTCAACAGCTCCGCGGCGAGGGCAGGCCTTCAATAATGGATGACAACAAAACGAATGAGGCGTTTGTAAATATTTTCAATATTGACAAACGCGCCATCTCTCTGACTTTCGAACCTACGGCGGGCCCAGCGGCGTCGTTGGAGCTACTTATGACTGTGCCTTACTCTCTCCTATAAAGCGATAAACAAATGCGCCCAATACGGCGCCAATGATCGGGGCAACCCAGAACAGCCATAATTGTGCAGTTGCCCAATCGCCAACAAACAAGGCTACGCCGGTACTACGTGCGGGATTTACTGAAGTATTGGTGACCGGAATGCTAATCAGATGAATCAACGTTAATCCCAAACCTATTGCCAGAGGGGCGAATCCCTGTGGCGCCCTCTTATCGGTTGCTCCGAGAATGATGATAAGGAACATCATGGTCATAACAATCTCTGAAACTAACGCTGCCAGCATCGAATAATTACCGGGGGAATGGGCACCATAGCCATTTGATGCAAATCCGGAGGATATATCGAAGCCAGCCTTGCCCGTAGCGATGAGGTAAAGAACACCTGCAGCGGCAATACTGCCGAGAACTTGCGCGATGATGTACGGCAGTAGCTGGCGTGCAGGAAAACGCCCGCCCGCCCAAAGCCCAATAGATACAGCCGGATTGAGGTGACAACCCGATATATGGCCAATCGCATAAGCCATGGTCAAAACCGTCAGACCAAAGGCAAGAGAAACACCAAGCAATCCAATGCCAACGCCCGGAAATGCGGCCGCCAAAACCGCGCTACCACAACCTCCAAGAACCAGCCAAAATGTTCCGACAAACTCAGCGCCATACTGCTTCATTTCTTCATCCCCATTTTGAGAGTGGTGATTTGCATAAAACCTAACATAGTTTAGATTTATTTATATATCGGATAATCAACAACCCTGTTGTGAAATTCCATTTTTTCCGGCCAGTTAATATAGCCATAATTGTAAAGACCTCAAAATAAAAAAATCTCCTCTAATCTGCAGGGACAAGGTAGAGCATTTTTTTGGTGCGAAGGTGATATAGAAAACCATATATTCCCGATTTAGGAAACATGAAACTTTGTGTCCCGTAATAAAGGCTGATGCCCGACAAAGCGTAATATAAACCGGGATTTGAAAGGAGTGGCTATGCCGACAATTTTCTGGCTTTGGCTGGCGGCGGCGGTGATTTTCTTGATTGTTGAAATTGGTACGCCGACGCTGGTTTTTGCCTGTTTTGTTCTTGGAGCGGTGGGCGCCGCGGTAACCTCGATCATGACCCCAGATTATCTGATTCAATTGGGGGTATTTGCAGGGGTATCAATAATTTTGATTCCTCTGACTCGCCCACTTGCAAAAAAAATTACAAAACCATCGCCGCAGGCCGTTAATGTTGACGCCATGATTGGCCGCGAAGGGTTGGTAATCAAAAAAATTGACCCTACCAATGACACCGGACAGGTGCGGGTCGATGGACAGATTTGGAAGGTGCATTCTGATTATCCAATCGAGGAAGGCGCTAAAGTCAGGGTTGATAAAATCACAGGCGCCAAATTGCATGTTTCAAAAATGGAATCCAATTAATATCTAATAGGAAAGGAAAGATAGCGATGGAACCGAATTTCTTTATGGCTGTTGTTATTGAGCCTTATGTTTTTGTTACGGTGGTTATAATATTGGCCTTTATTCTCGGAGGAATGTCGGTCCGAATCATCCGCCCGTATGAAAAAGGTCTGGTGGAAAGACTCGGAAAATATCAAAGAACTCTGGATTCGGGATTAAATCTGATCATGCCGTTTTTTGACATGGTCTTGAAAGTTGATATGCGCGAGGTGGTGCTGGATGTTCCCTCGCAGATGGTTATCACCAAGGATAATGTCAATGTTGAAGTGGATTGCATTCTCTACTGCCAGGTGACCGACCCGGTCCGTGCCCGTTATGAAATATCCAATTACATCATGGCGTCCACCAAGCTGGCCCAGACCAATTTGCGCAATATTGTCGGCGAAATGGAACTGGACCAGTCGCTTACTTCCCGCGATAGGATCAATGGCCAGTTGCGCGATGTTCTTGACTCGGCCACGGATAAATGGGGAGTGAAAGTGAATCGGGTGGAAATTCAGAGGATCGACCCGCCGGTGGATATCACCGAGGCGATGAGCCGTCAGATGAAGGCAGAGCGGACCAAGCGCGCCGCCATTTTGGAGGCCGAAGGATTAAAGCAGGCCGCAATAAACAAGGCCGAGGGGTCCAAACAGGCGGCTATCTTGGAGGCCGAAGGGTATTCAGAGGCAGTCCGCAAGAAAGCGGATGCCGAAAAATATCGTCAGGTGGCGGTTGCCGAGGGTGAGGCGCAGGCAATTAATAATGTCTTCACTGCCATACATGCCGGCAAGCCGGACAAAGAATTGATAACTCTTAAGTATTTGGAGATGTTGCCCAAATTTGCGGATGGAACCGCCAATAAGATATTTATCCCTTATGAGGCAAGCGGCATTATAAGCGCCCTATCCATGATGATGGAAGGAATTAGCGGAGAGAAAACAGTGGAGAAACAAATAGAGAAACCAAAGGCGTAGGAATTTACTGAAATAATTTTCTTTAAATAATTGATTATGAGGCAGGATCACAAATGTCCTGCCTCCTATATCTTTATAATTTCGAATTTATCTAAAATAATTTTTCTAAATTCATTCGATATGCCGTGCCAATCGACGATATCAACCCTATATGGCAAATCGGATTCCTCAAAAGCAAATTGTAACTCTGTTTTTATTTCCCGGACAATTTCCTGGGATCCTTCAATGGCTATATCAATATCAGAGTATGGTTTGGCATACCCATTGACCCTCGATCCAAAAATCATGATCTTACAATTCGGAACGTATTTTGACAATATCGCCTTGATTATTTGAAGATCATCAGCGGACAGGTCAATCATTCTTTTCTTCCAATACCTTTATTAAACTTTTGGCATCGGCAAGAAAGTCCTTTGCCGTTTCAAAAACGCTTTTTGCTATGGCATCGTTGTATGTATGCGATGTTTCATTGCGGGCAGAATGAAATTCCATCCAACGCTTAACATCGCTTATTAGATGATTTTCGGCGGCCAATCTAAACAGCTCTTTTCTGGTAATTCCATCAACATATTCGTTCGCATAATTTTTCCCCAGCCAACGTTTCAAAAATTTCCAGCAAAGCTCATAGGTGAATTCAAAATTCTGAATGACCCCAGCGCGTATGGCATCCTTCTGGTCATTATCCAGCAAGGACATTTTCTCATTCGAACAGGCCACCTCTATGGTGCGGTCGAAAAAGGAAATTGCTTTGCGTAAACTGCTTAAATCAAGCGCCATACCAATCTCCTTACAAATAATTATCTAAATCATTTTGAGGTCAGCGCTATTTGATTTCCATTGGAACTTCGGTGATTGGGCCAAACATATCCATTGGCTTATCAAATTGCTCTTTATTTCCTACAATGGTTATAACCATATTTTTGGGGTCAAGGTATTTGCCTGCGACTCGCCCGCAATCACTCAGAGTGACAGCTTTATAAGCCTCCAAATCCTTTGTCATCTGCTCGGAAGGAAATCCGGAGAGTTCCAGCATTGCTTTGGCATTTACTATTTGATCCGGTGTGGCATAATTAAAGACAAAGCTATTGATTATCGATTCTTTGGCCATATCCATTTCTTCTTGAGTAATTCCGGAATCCTTGACTCCCTGAATGATATCCAGCATCATTTGTACGGCTTGAGACATGGCGGAGGCGCGCGTCTGGCAATAGGCAAAAAAGACACCGGTATGGGGGCGATTGAAGATATAACTTCCCACGGAATAAGCCAATCCGGCGGATGTTCTTACCTGACCGGTTAGGCGCGAGGTAAAGCCCCCCCCGCCCAGCGCAAAATTAACAATATCAAGGGCGTATCTATCGGGATTTTTGTCATCGATGCAGAGATGTCCCAGCCTGATATTGGCCTGATTGATATCCTTATTCCCATAATATACACCGGGCTTGTACCGCATGGTTGCCGCGGGGATAGAATCGAGGGTTAAATTGGATTTCTCCCATGAGCCGAAATATTTACCGACGAATTCCTCTGCCTCGTTCAGAGTCAAATCGCCCGATATGGCCAGAATGCAATTATTCGGGGCATAGAATTTCTTATAATGGGCAATAATATCATCCCTTTTAATGGCATCCATCGAGGTCAAAGTAGCGAAATTTCCATAGGGATGACCGGCATAAGTTGTTTGATAATAGATTCTTCGGGTTATTGTCCCCGGGTCATCATTTTGACGCCGTATTTCATCTTTTCGGTTAGAGATTTCCAGCGATATTTTTGAGGTGTCGAATAAGGGCATTTGAAGCATATCAGCCAGCATCTCAAATCCCAAATCGGCATCTTTTTTGAGAGTACGTAAATCAAGCATAAGATAATCATTACTGGAAGCGCTATTTATGACAGCGCCAACAAAATCCAAATCCTGATCAATCTGTTCGGGATTGCGATTCCCGGCTCCACCGGTACGCAATAAGGTGGCGGTTAGTTCGGTAAGACCGATTTTGCTTGATTGGTCATAAACGGTACCACCCTTGAATAAGGCCGCCGTTGTGATTACAGGCAGTTGATGATCCTCAAGGAAATAGACAATGATACCATTATCAATGATAAATCGCACCGGTTCGGGGGGCTCAAATTTAAGCGGCGGGAAGGTCATCTCACGGGGATTGACAGCAAAAGAAGATATTGCCATCAGTGAAATTAAAGCCATTGCGAATAATATATTCTTCTTCATTGTGCGCCTCCAGTCTGCTTGGGTATCAAAGTGGCCACGGTTCGATTCTCTTTGGCGAAATATTTTTTGGCCGTACGCATTATATCCTCGGTCGTAACAGCTTTCAATTTGTCCCTAAAGCGAATAAGATACTTCCAATCATGCGCTATACTCTGGGCATCGGCAAGACTGCCGGAGAGTCCCAAATTGGAGTAAAATCCCCAGATAAAATTGGCATCGATATTGTTTTTTATCTTGGTCAGTTCTTTCTCTTCAACCGGAGTATTGGCCAGTTTTTCCAGTTCGGCGTATATGGCATTTTCAATATCAATAGTACCCACTCCCTCTTTTGGGTAGGCATAAATGGTGAATAATCCCGGATGAAGATCGCCCATATCGCCGCCGGGGAAAAAGCTGGTGGAAATATCGAGGCATATCTGCTGTTCGAGCACAAGTGAGTTATAAAGGCGTGAGGTGCGGCCATCGCCAAGAAGCCGTTTTATAACCTGAAAAGTCGGCTCGTCAGGATCGGAAAAGGAGGTTTTATGGTAGGCTATAAAGACGGCCGGGTTCGCCTCGAAGGTCACTTCAACCCGTCGTTCTCCGGGCTGTTCCGGTTCGATCGTGTAAATTGGCTCAGGGTCAATACCTTTTGGCATTTCGCCAAAATACTTTTCCGCCATTTTCTTGACTTCATCGTATTTCACATCGCCAACCACGGCGACGACAATTCTTTGCGGTATATAGTATGTCTTGAAAAACCGCTCCAAATCGCTTCTTTTCAGATTATTTTCTTCCGATTGCCATTCCCAGTAAATCTGATACGGGTGAGCGATAAAGGCAGTGCCTATCAATTGTTCAATCATTTTACTGTCGCTGTTATTTTCTACGGAAAGTCTTCGTTCTTCGCTGACAACATCACGCTCGGGGTAAAATTCCCGTAGGGCGGGATATTTGAGCCGGTCGGATTCCATCGCAAACCATAATTCCAGACGATTGGAAGGGAGGGAGACAAAATAGGAGGTGTTGTCGTAGCCGGTTCCGGCATTGAATTCGGCGGCGCCGTGACGGGTGTAGATTTCATCGAATTCATTCTGAATGACATATTGCGAGCTGATTTGAGAAAGCGAATCAAGAGTGGATTTTAGGGTGTCAATATATTTTAGATGAGCATCAAGTTTTTCCGGATTATTTATCTTTATATAGGGGGTTAACCGGCGAGCCTGATCAATCATTTCATAAACAGAATCTTCTTTTATCATAATTTCCGACTCAGCCTTATAGTCGGATGTGCCGATAGTCTGTGAGCCTTTGAACATCATGTGCTCCAGTAAATGGGCTGAACCGATATCGCCGGTTCTTTCGTAACCAGAGCCAACTTGAACCGTAATATAACCGGCGAATACCGGCGCGGTATGACGCTCCACAACCAGGAAAGTCATTCCATTATCGAGAGTGAATTGGTTGACCGGAAATTGCATCGATTCCTGGGCAAAAGACAAAGCGATAAAGCCCAAGACGATGACAGTGATAGCAAGTAGTGTCCTCATATTACTCCTTTTATATTTAATTCTATCTTTCTCCCTTTTCTATTTGACGAAACAGGTTTTCCACCAGTTTCTTAATATCATCTCTTATTCTTGTGAATTCGCGACGACGATCTTCCTCGGAGGTATATAAAATATCCGGATTTTCGATATCCCAATGGATGTGCTTTACATCGTACAGCATCGGCTTGCATTTATCTCTGGCCGAACCACAGAGGGTGATAAAATAATCGCATTTGTCAATCATATCCCTGCTAAGCATGGTTGAATCATGATCAGAAATATCAATTCCCGCTTCTTTCATGGTTTGAATGGTCATCGGATGTATGCCGGGAGGAAAAATTCCGGCTGATTGAATGCTGAATTTTCCTTCAGCGAGATATTTGCCGAATCCTTCCGCCATCTGGCTTCGGCAGGAATTCCCGCTACAGACAAAGAGAATGGTTTTCATAGGCTTCATTTTGGTATCTATTTATTACGGGTTTCTGTGTAAATTTGTTCAAAAATATGAATCGGATATGATAGCAACCTTTAATACTATTTCATTCTCCTACCCCGTGGCATTTTTTGTATTTCTTGCCGGAGCCACAGGGGCAGGGGTCATTACGGCCGACTTTAGGAATATCGCGTTTGAAAGGCTTTACTTTTCCCCGCTGAGATGCCTCTGCCATAGGATTGGCTTCTTCTGCAGGTCTGGCCGAACCAAAACCCATTCCCGCCGTCTCTTGATGCGAGGCAACCAAAGATGGCTTTTGGGCTTCCCGTCGCCGTTCGTCGCGAGGTTTTTCCGGAATATTAACCTGCAATTTGTAAACCATGCCGACAATTTCTTTGTCAACCATTTCAATCATCTCGGCGAAGATTCGGAAGGCCTCCCGTTTGTATTCAACCAGAGGATCGCGTTGACCATAAGCGCGCAGGCCGATGCCGGTTTTTACCTGGTCCATTTCATACATGTTGTCGCGCCAATGACGGTCGATAGTCATCAAGACGGCATATTTCTCCAGTTTGCGCATGATTTCGGCGCCATAAAGAGATTCCTTCTGGTTGTAGAAAGCCATGACCGCTTTAAGAACATTTTCATGAAGAGTTTCCGGGGTGAGCGAGGGAATATCTTCCTTTTTGAATTCGAGATTCAACAGGAAAATTTGCCGTAGTTCGGTCTTGAATCCATTCAAATCCCAATTCTCGGCATATTCCTTTTCAGGGCAATATTTATCTATGAGCGCATGCAAAACAGATTCAATAAGCTCTAAAATTTCTTCTTTGATTGATTCTCTCTCCAGCGCGGCCAATCTTCGGCCATAGATGACTTCGCGCTGGGAATTCATGACATTGTCATATTCGAGGGTATGCTTACGAATGGCAAAATTCTGGATTTCGACCCGTTTCTGGGCCCGTTCTATTGCCTTCGTTACCATAGGGTGAGTGATGACTTCACCCTCTTTAACTCCCATCCGGTCCATAATCCGCCCCAGCCGTTCCCCTCCAAAGAGGCGCATCAAATCATCCTCAAGTGAAAGATAGAAGCGGGTTGATCCGGGATCCCCTTGGCGACCGGAACGACCGCGTAATTGCCTGTCAATGCGCCTTGACTCATGACGTTCAGTGCCGATAATATGCAATCCGCAGGGGACAGTTTCCTTGCACTTTAATTCTTTGATATACGGGCAAATCTCTACTTCTTGGCGCGGCTTTAGGAGGGCGCAATTATCATGTTTTACCACTCCCGCTCCCAACTTAATATCGGTGCCGCGACCGGCCATGTTGGTGGCAATTGTCACCGAGCCGGGTTGTCCGGCTTTGGAGACAATTTCGGCTTCCATCTGATGGTATTTGGCGTTTAATACATTGTGCGGCACACCACTCCGTTTTAGCATACGGGAAAGAGTTTCAGAGACTTCAACCGTTACCGTTCCGACCAATACCGGTCTCTTATTATTGTAGCATTCGATTATCTCATCTATGATGGCATTATATTTTTCGCGGCGGGTTAAATAAACCACATCATTTTGATCTATTCTTCGCACCGGTTCATTAGTGGGAATAGAAACGACATCAAGTTTATAAATATCCCAGAATTCTTGAGCTTCGGTTTCAGCGGTGCCAGTCATGCCGGCGAGTTTTTTATACATGCGAAAATAATTCTGGAGAGTAATGGTGGCCAGAGTTTGAGATTCCCCTTCAATGCGGACATTTTCTTTGGCCTCGATGGCCTGATGCAAACCGTCGGAATAACGTCGACCGGGCATCAAACGACCGGTGAATTCATCAACAATCAGGATTTTGCCATCCTGAACAACATATTCAACGTCTTTTTCAAATAGGGTAAAGGCCTTGAGAAGTTGACTTATGGAATGAACTTTTTCCGAGCGTTCGCCATGAATACGATATAATTCATCTATTCGGAGTGTTTTCTCTTCGGGAGACAGGGATGTATCCCCTTCAATTTCGGAAAGCCCCTCAGATATATCGGGAATAGTGAATAATTCCTGTTCGGCTTTGGAGAATTGGGTGCGGCCATGGTCGGTCAGATTAATGGAATGTTCTCTTTCATCCACAACATAGTACAACATCTCATCGATTTCGTGCATTTTCTTATCGCGAAGAAAATTCGATTCCACGCTGGCGATAAGTCCTTGGACTCCGCCTTCCTTGATAAGTTTCATGAATTTTTTATTCTTGGGACCGCCACGGCTGACAGTTAGTAGAAGCTTGCCGGCTTCATAATGGTCAGATTCGTTTTCACTTGCCAAAAGCCTTTCGGACTGAGAGATTCTTTCGGTCATAAGATTGGTTTGTTTCCGGACAAGCGAAGAAACTACCGGTTGCATTTCGGCAAATCTTTGGTGCAAAGTGCTTTCCACCTGACCGGATATAATTAGGGGGGTCCGGGCTTCATCAACTAGGACGGAGTCAACCTCGTCAACGATGGCATAATTAAAACCGCGCTGGACTCTATCGTCAACCGTTTGTGCCATATTATCGCGAAGGTAATCAAATCCAAATTCATTGTTCGTGCCGTAAGTGATATCTTTGCCATACTCAATCCGCCGGGCGGCGCTGTCCATATCGTTCTGAATACAGCCGACGGTTAATCCAAGAAATTCAAAGATTTTCCCCATCCACTCGCAATCGCGTTTGGCAAGGTAATCATTCACGGTAACAATATGGACACCATCGCCGGATAGGGCATTTAAATACATTGGAAGAGTGGCGACAAGGGTTTTCCCCTCACCGGTGGCCATTTCGGAGATTTTTCCCTGATGAAGCACAATTCCGCCTATCAGCTGAACATCATAGGGAACCATATTCCATTGGGTATCAATGCCAACCACATCCCAGCTTTGGCCGCACAGGCGGCGGCAAGTTTCCTTGACAACGGCGAAAGCCTCGGGGAGGATATCATCCAACGTTTCATCGTCGGCCAGACGCTTCTTGAATTCATCGGCTTTGGCTTTGAGCTGATCGCCATTAAGCGGAGCGAGTTTCTCAAATTCTTCATTTATCACATCCACCAGAGGGCGGATTTTCTTTACATCCCGGTCATGCTTGGTGCCGAAAATTTTGGTCAATATATTGGGCATAAGAATTCCTATTTTTCATTAATTAGCGTTCCAATATAAGTGATTTGACCCCCATCATCAACCGGTTTGAAGAAATAAAAAAGGCAGGGGGTATCCGTTAGGTTTCGGGAGATTTATTTGGATAATAGGCTAACCAAAGATTGGAGAGGGAAACTATTTTATGAGTTGCGTTTGATTGAAATTGGGCAATTGTGAAAATTTTATCAGGCATTTTGTGGAGTCTATTAATAGCATTTCTCTTTGACTGCCGGAATAGAAATATTCATCACTGGCATACGTGGCTAAAGCCAGCAGTATTATGCCACATACAAGAATGATTTTTTGGATCGATAACATAATTTTCTCCCCCTATTTTATTATTTTTCTGCAAGTTACGCCATCCATATACTTGTCCGGATATTCGATTAACTTCTTAACACTTCTTGACTCCAGATCAATGGCTATGATGCCCATGCCCCCGCTGACTAACCACTTACTGTCAGGCGTGATGACAAAAAACCATGGAGGCAAACCATTGGGTAAATCCGGATCGACTCCGAAGGTTGGAATAATTGTCTCCATTTTTAATGTATTAGCATCGAAAATATAGAAAATTTTGGGAGCCGACGGCCCCTCAAAGGAGAAATTTGGCTCTCCATTGGCCAAAATCACATTATTGCCATCCGGAGTAATGTCCATGATAATATAGTAAATAGAAATTGGGACAACCGCAGAGAAGATCACCGAGTCAAGGGCAATGTTATAAACCTCAAATCTTGTAGGGAAATAAGGCTCCCAGACGACTACAAAGAGATATTTTCCGTCTTTGGATGCAACCACACTCTGCGGTCGTCCTTGCGGATAATCAATAATTCTTTTTGAAAAAGGCACCGTATCCAGATTAAGGCAATAAATATCCCCGCTCCAGGTAGGCCAATAGAGATGTCTGCCATCCAACGAAAATTTTAGCGACCAAAAGCCGGCAGTGTCGGCAAATACTTGCTGGAAAGCATGAGCATCGAAAATATGGACGCTATCATTATCATAGAGCGCAAAATACCTATTGTCTGGTGAAACTTCAATTAATAATCCCGGCATATCCAGTTGCGTGACCAATTCTTTGGTTTGCATGTCAACTATTGAGAGTTTCAATAGATCCCCATCAGGGAAAAGCATATATTCCCCATCGGCAGATAGTTCCGGCCATGCCCCCCAATATGGCAAATAGAAAGAATCCACAATTGACAGACTCTTCGTATTAAAGACAAAGAACTTGCCATCTTGACCGAATTCCCTAAAGTAAATGTCATAATCGGATTCTGCTTGGGGCGAGTCCGAGGGGGAGTCGTCGCATGTCGGCAAAAAACAAAGCATCGCCGCCAACAAGATAAATAGAGACGCCCACAATTTTTGTTTCATAAAATCACCTCCTTGAACAGTTTATTTTGATTTCGAAAGTAATGTTGGTTTTTGGCTGATAACATAATTTTCTCCCCCTATTTCATTGTTTTTCTGCAGGTTATGCTCTCCGAGAGAAATGAGATTACGGTTGGCCGCATTTTTTTAATTCATAGTGACCTCCCTCAACTGGGGTTGATTTTGTCGCCCATAGGGCGCATTTATTTTGGATGACCGCCTTCAGACATAGTCAAAATATGCCGACCAACAATAACAGTCAAGAGAAAAGATACCGATTACGGTGTCAGAATATGGCAGTTTTAGGCAAAAAAATAAAAAAATTGATTGCCTTTTAAACCGAATATGACTAAATATTGTTGTAAATATTTTACATAATATGCTCAGGGCCTGTTGAAAAAGTGTATGTTACGGCAAAAGTGCACCATTCAAATTCATCACCTTACCCCGATCTGTCATCCCGTGCTTTGGGGACCGTTGAAAAAGTCTCAAGCCCCGCGCCGTAGGGAGTCTCTCCCTACGGAATTCCGTCAGGAAGGGATTCCTGATGGCGCATTTGTAGGGTTTTTCAACAAGCCCTTTGACATGGGATACAGAATGCGGTGGCTGTCTTGCACTTATGTGGCTAATTTCTGGATGCTGGATCGAGTCCAGCATGATAATCCTTGTGTCCCATTGCCCAAGAATATGCTCTTTCCTATTAATGAGGGTTTTTCAACAGCCCCCTCATGATGGTCATCTAATATTGAGCTTTTGCCTGTAAAGAAAATTGGTTTTGACCGATATTATATATACCAAAATTAAATGTTTAATTTTAGAACCAATCAGTTAAAGGTATGTTTGAAAGGAAAGATTTCAAGAAATCCGGCAAT
>JAGVEJ010000208.1 GCA_020058225.1 Candidatus Zixiibacteriota bacterium
ACTCCGGAGAGCCCTTTCGGATCTGCAAATGAACCGGTTTCAATAAGGAGAGAAATATTTACCAAAGGTTGTTCATGCTCTTCAATCAGGACAACTCTCAGCCCGTTATTCAAAACCAATTCCTGATAGGCGGGCGCTATATCCGATGCATTACAGATAGAAACCAAGAGATACAAAAATATCAAAGCGGGAAAGTATAATATTGAGCTTTTGCCAATCATTTCACTGTCCTGTGTCGGGTTCATTGATTGGGGCCGGTTGTAATATTATGATATTGCGGTTCTCAAAAGTGAAATATTTCTGTGCGGTTTCTTTAATTTCATCGGCGGTTATTGCTTGAGCTTTCGAAATATAATTTCCAAATAAACTCCAGTCGCCCGAAATAAGGTAAAAATATCCTATCATGAACCCCTTTTGAGTTATGGTTTTTGACGATCTATAATAATCCACAGTCATTCGGTTTTTGGCTCTGACCAATTCGGATGAAGACACTTCCGACGATTTTAGCTTTTCAATTTCATCGAGCAATTGCCTTTCTCCGATCGATGGCGATACCCCATAATTCAAGATCGCATAGAAAAACGCCAAGCCTGGGTCTTCAAGGGTTATAACATCACCACCGATGTTTAAGGCAGATTTTTCATCAATGACCATTTTTCTATACAGACGGGACGATTCTCCGCTTATAAGAATGCGTTTCAGCAACTGCAGTTTGGCAATATCGTCATTTATCGCCGATGGGATATGATAGCCTGTCACCACCACCGGTATATTTGATGCGCTCTGTAGTGTCCCGCGTCTTTCACCTCTTTGCTGAGGCTCGATTATTTTTCTTTTTAAGGGAAGCGAAATCGCAGGGATCGGCTCAAATAGCAATTCGGCCTTGTTGATGATCCTTTCGCGGTCGAAATCTCCGGTAATAACTATAGTGGCATTCGAGGGTTGGAAATAGGCTCTAAAATAATCCCGCAAATTATCAAGGGTTATATTATCAAGGTCGGTTGACCATCCATAAAGAGGATGCTGATAGGGATGTGCCCTAAACGAAAGACTCATTATCTCTTCATTGAGCGGGCCATATATATAAGCTTCTACCTCGGCCAGTCGCTCTCTTTTTATTGCTTCTCTGGCCATGACCATTTTCTCGTAGCTGATTTCGATATTTTGCATCCGGTCGGCTTCGAGAAAAAGAATGGTATCCAATAATTGACTGATGGCAGTTGCGCGAAAGTAGGTTAAATCCATGTCAGTTTCCGAATTGAGAGACCCGCCTCCACCTTGAATTATTCGGGCATATTCCCCCTTTTTGTAAAGGGGGGTTCCCTCAAACATAATTTTCTCGCAGATTTTGGTCATACCAGTCAGTCCGGCCGGTTCATCTTTACTACCAACGTGGTAGAAAATATGGACCGACGCCAACGGCGCAGAATGATCCTCAAGAGTTAGAATGGTTAATTCGTTAGTCAGCTTAATCTCTTGGATCTCGCCGGCATAAACAGCAATGGAAAAGAATAATTCGAATATAAAAATTAGGATATTGCCGATTAGGAATCTAATTATGGGCATATTGCAAATTAGCAAATCATTTTAATTATGGCAATACCAAAGGTATAAAAGAGTCACATCCCAACCTACTTACGGATATTTGTCGATTTTCGGGGAGGCAATGAGTACCCCGTAAAGGCTGTGGTTCCGGTGTGGCGGCCATCGGAATTGATACGGCTCTGGTTTCCAATGAAGTATTTATTTAGGTTATACCGGAATCCAAATTGGTAATTTTTATCGTTGTCCAAATTAGCATATAATATCAAATTTTGGGAGGGGAAAATATCGAGGCCATAATTATAGAGAGCATGGGAAAATTTTTGACTTGATGTTGTCGTCATTTCTATTGAAAAGATAAATCGCTTATTTTGCGGTAAATATGAAAATGAGTAAATTTGTTCGATATCACTTCGGGAACCATCAATCCTACTTCGATTCAAGTTGGAAAACATCATTCCCAATGAGTATTGTGGATTTTTGTCATAGATTAGGCCTATGTTCCAAAAATGTCTTTTATTATAAAAGGGATTGCCATTTTTAATGTACTTGTAACTTCCTCCCAATGAGACACCTCGACTGAGCGCCGACCCTAAGGCGAAGATATATTCATTGTATGTAATCCCCTCATAATTTTTGAGATGACGATAGGCCAGACCAAGGCCATCACCGCAAATGACAGCGCCCCAGTTATTCAGAAACCGGTCGTCATAATATTCGCCCATGTACTCAACGTTGACAATTTTATTCTTGCCAAGATAGGCAGGATTAACCCACGCGGCTTCCGGTCCGGACACGGAAGAAACAAAGCGGTGATAATAGACGGCCTCGGGCAAAATCAGTCTTTTACCTGCGATTGAAATCGCCGCAGAAATGAAGAATAGGATTAAAAATAAAAAAAATGCAAAAAGACATTGTCGAGGGAGTTTCATTTAGATGGTATACCTTTTAGATAAATACTGCCATCACCTTCGATATCGACAGTCAAATTGGATTCGCCTTTGCCGCAGGTGAATTCAAGATGGTTGCTTTTGACTAATGTTGGTTTCATGTTTAATCCTTCGACATTTATTTCTCCACCTGAACCGACGGCAAGTGAAATCTTGGTCGAGATTGTGTCAGAGAGGCGAATCTCCACATCATCGTTGGCATTGTTGACGCTGAGAGAGGAATTATCCACGCCGGTTAAATCGATTCTGATTGGCGTATAATTGGCCGCAATACGTGCCGGACGTCCTGTTATTAAAATATTATCAAGCTTAATTTTGCCAAAGCTATTTGTGATATTGAAAGTCCCCTTGACATTCTCAATGGAAATACTCCCATATTCGTTTCTGATTTCAGCCGATTTATCCGAATTAAGATTGCTGATCTTAATATTGGCATTATTGGTAGCCAGCGAGACTGTTCCTCCGATATCTCTGGCAATAATTTCACGGCTACTGGTTGTCAAATCTATAATGCCGATGACCTGTTCAATCTGCAATTTACCAAAGGAAGATTTATTCTTAACGGAACCAAATGGTCCTATGATATTCATATCATAATAGATAGCGTCAATATCGAGTTGACAATTTTGGGGAAGCTCCAATTCACCTTCAATTCTTACAGAATAATCTGTCCCGCCCCATGGGACCGGATTGGGGGCCTGAAGAAACAATCTCAATCCATCAGGTATTTTCTCAAGAGTAATTTCCACCATTTCCGCAAAGTCCATAGCCTCAGAACGGCTATCCGATTTTATCAGTTTTCTAAAACGAAACTTGGCCTCATTGCCATCAATTGCCTTGACATGCAGATTGCCGGACAATCCCATGGCAGAGTTGATTAGGACTTTGCCGTTGCCATTGAAGGGAGTTGTTAAAGTGACCTCGTCTGATTCATATCGACCATCGCCAAGAGATGATACTTCTTCGGAAAAAACATGCCTGCATGACAGCATTAGAATTGTAATCAGCAGTATAAATTTAAGATATTTTTGTGTCATATTTTGAAAACCTTTCAAATATTTCGCGCATTATAATTGATCCCGCCACAGCGGCATTGAGCGATTCAACAGCGGTAAAATGCTCAATCTTAATCATTAGATTTGACATTTTCTTAATATCATCAGTCAATCCATGGGATTCTCCGCCAACGGCCAGAATAATGCCCATATTGGGCTGAATCTGTTTAAGGGCAATAGTAATATCTTCGCCGTTAATATCAGCGGCCGCCAGAGCACAAGTGCAATTCTGCAGAAAATTGGCGATATCATTTGTGTCGATTTTTGCAATTTTTAGGCCAAAGATAGCTCCGGCCGTCGAACGAATTACTTTTGGATTAAAGAGATCCACAGTATTCTCTGTAACCATAATAAAATTGAATCCGAAGGCCAATGCCGAGCGAAGGAGTGTTCCGGCATTACCCGGGTCGGAAATATTATCCAATAGCAGGATAAATTTTTGATTAATGGTGTATGTAGTTTTTGTCATCACTTTTTCAATTTCAAATAGTCCCAATATCCCCTGATTGTTATCGGTGTCTGATAACCGGCTCATCTCTTTAGACGATACTTCCTGCAAAGAGATTCCCAAATTTTGAAATTTATCCAGAAGATTCAGTGTTCGTTCGGCCAAATTGGATGAAATATGAAAAACTCTCTGGGGGAAATATTGATGCCTGATAGCCTCTTCGAGTAGCCGTACTCCCTCGGCAATAAACAACCCATGAATATCCCGCCCTTTTTTATTAAGAAGAGAACGGATTTTCTTTTTTTCGGTCTGAGAAATCGTAACAATATCCCTTGCTTTTCATGCCATTTTTAATAATGCTATTAAACTAATGTTGAGATATTTGATGCAAGCGAAAAGTTTGTCGGTTTTAGCGCTTATTATGACATTGTCTTTATCGTTGAGCGCCGAAACAACCGGTGTTTTTATTGGATGGGATGGTGTCCGGTATAATTTCCCATCTTGTGAATATAAAGTTGGATTGGCGCTTTCGGGCGGTGGGGCGCGAGGTTTGGCACAGATTGGAGCGCTAAAAGCTTTGGAAGAAGCCGGAATTGAGATTGGAGCAATTGCCGGAACTTCCATTGGGGGAATAATTGGCGGACTTTATTCCGCCGGCTATTCGGCTGATAACCTAAAAAATATTGTACAGTCAATTAGTTTTCCGTCTCTTTTTGCTGATAAACCGTTAAGAACCACGCTCTTTTTAACACAGCGAACCGAAAAGGAACGATATCTGGCCTCCATCCGATTTGATGGTATAAAGCCTTATATTCCGAAAGGATTAACCGCCGGCCAAAAATTAACCGACCTGATTACCGGATTGACTCTGAAGGCCAATTATACTTCCGGCGGGTCATTTTCATCCCTAAAAATACCATTCCGTGCCGTGGCCACCGATATTGTCTCTGGAAATGAAATTATAATTCGGGATGGAAATATGGCCGATGCCATCAGGGCGACCATGGCCTTTCCTTTGGCTTTTACCGGTATTGACCGCGAGGATATGCTTTTAATGGATGGAGGAATGGTTAACCCAATACCGGTTGATGTTGTCAGAGAAATCAACCCCAATGTCGATATTATCATCGCCATAAATACGACTAGCGATCTTTTGCCCAAAGATAAAATCATTGATCCGATTGATATTGCCAATCAGGTAACATCAATTATGACCATGGACAAAAAAGAATGGGGACTGATGGCGGCAGATATTGTTATAACACCGCAAATAGAGGAATACTTGTCCTCTGATTTCAAAAAAACGGAGGAAATTATCGCTCGTGGATATATCTCAGGTGTAAATGCCATCCCAGAGATAAAGGACAAAATGCGGAAAGCATTGTCAAATGATTCCATCCATATAGCCGATATAATTTTCAAAAATGAAACGCCCAATTCAATCGCCATAAAAAATTCTATTCCCGGTTTGACTCCGGCACCCTCTGCCGAGTTGGGGAGGATGGCAAGCAAAATTTATCAAGAGCTTGGACTCTTTTCTCTCAAGATAAATGTAATAAAAAAGGAACATCAGCAGAATAATATCGATACGGTTACTCTTGAAATTGAGACTATTCCAAGACCGTATCTGGATTCTATTGAAATTCACATTACAGGATGCACCGTATTTTCGGATAGTGATATTCTCAGAATACTGACAAACGGAAGAGACTACCTTTCCGCTGAAGAACTTGGAGCATTTTCTGATAGCATCAAGGTCCTGTATGAATCAAGGGGATTTGACTTGGCGCATCTTCGGAGCTTGGAATTTTTTCCGGATGAAAAGCGAATAAATGTCGAAATAGATGAAGCCATTATTGAAAAAATAGAAGTTGCAGGAAACGGCCGAACCAAAGATTGGCTGATTAAGTCGAATTTTCCCCTATCCAAAGGGGAGCCTTTTGACTCACGAAAGGCTTCCCGTGGAGTGGCAAATATTTATGCCACAGGTCTTTTTGATAGGGTTATTATCAACCTCTTGCCCGGTCAAAAAGGGGCGGTGGTTAAAATTGATGTTGAGGAGAGAAAATATACTCAAATGCGGTTTGGCTGGCATTGGGATGATGAGTATGATAGCGAAGAATTTTTGGAACTGCTTGATGATAATATTTTTGGCACCGGCCAGGAATATTTAATGCATGCCAGATATTCCGCAAGCAGGCAAAAATATGAAATATCTCTAAAGGCCGATCGCTTTTTTTCTACCTATTTAACTTACCGGACGAGAGTCTATTACAATATTCTTGATAGAGTTCAATATGATACATCCGGTCATGGTATCGGTTCAGTTAAAGAAGAACGTCAGGGAATTGAATTTTTACTTGGCCAGCAAATTGAACGTTTCGGAACGGTTACCGGCGAGATAAAATGGGAGGATGTCAAAAGCAAATTTTCATCCGGTAAAAGGGAAAAGATCAGACTCCGAGCCTTGATCTTACGTTCTATGGTGGAGACAATAAATAAATACCCGTTTCCCACAAATGGGAAAAAACATCAATTTTCAATCGAGTTTGCGAGCGACATACTGGGCGGCCAAACCAAATATGCCAAGATTTTCAGCTCCATAGAGTCTTATTTCCCAATAACAAGTCATATTAATTTGCACCCCAAGATTTCCATTGGATGGACAGATACTGAATATGGAATCCCCATTTCGGAAAAATTCTATCTTGGAGGAGCTTATTCATTTTCAGGATATCGTACCGATGAATTGGTTGATGATAAAATGATTATGGGTAATCTGGAACTGAGATTTAGACTGCCGTATCGTTTTTATCTTACGGGACGCTATGATACCGGTGAAATTTATTCGAGATTGGAGCAGATCAAGTTGAAACAACTGCGTCATGGATATGGCATTTCAATTGCGTATGATTCACCGTTTGGGCCTGCGGATTTCGGTTATGGGAAAATCGGCC
>JAGVEJ010000016.1 GCA_020058225.1 Candidatus Zixiibacteriota bacterium
AGTTGGGTGGGTTACCGGTTGATATCATGGAGAAAAAACTTTGATAAATTTGATGTTAGGAGAAATTGAATTTGGTTATATTTATAAAGATGCAAACTATTTTTTGCTAATATGAAAACAAAGCAATCAATGGATTTATTCGGTGAAGCCCTGAAAGCCTATGCCTTAGGCGACAGAGATAAATTCTATTTCAAAGAGGCTTCCGGAGAAATATCTGAATGCAGTTTGAAAAGATATTTTAGAAAAATTGCTCAAATATCCAAATCAGAAAGAAATCTAATTTCCTTGTCTTATGGGGACATTTTGGATGTCGGGTGTGGAACGGGTAATTATATTCCTCTTTTAGCTAAGCGCGGAAATGTGATTGGCATAGATATATCCAAAAATGTTATAGATGTAGCTAAAATGAAGGGATGTAAAAATTGCATAGTTGCCGATATTTTCACTTTTCCCACAAAGAAGAAATTTGATACGATTACTTTTCTCGGAGGCAATCTCGGCATCGCTGGTTCTGTAGATAAGACAAAGAAATTATTGAAAAAACTTTCAAATATATTAAAAAAAGATGGTCAAATTTTGGCGATCTTAAGAAGATTACCCGACAAGAAATATGTGGCTGTTGAATTAAGGCCTGTATGGAAGAATAAAACTGGGCCAAAATTTGGCTGGATACATTTCAATATAAACTTTCTTTCTGATTTATGCAGACAAGAAGAGCTTCGCCTCAAAGTATTGCAGGGAAATAAACATAGTTATCTTGTGAGAATCGTAAAGAATAGCCTGCCCCTCCCCCCTCATTACAAATAGCGACTCCAAATACGCCGCCTGATAATCTCTTATAACCCGCCCGGTTTTCATATTGTCATTGACTTTCCTCTATTCCATATTATACTATTTCCGGGAATTAAATCCATATTAAAGGGTCAAAAACCGATTTATGCCGCTTGAACCTAAAGATAACCTCGATAGCTTGCCAACTGAGCCGGAAAATATATTTGTTGGCCGCGAAAATTTCATAGAAATCTTCAAAGAAGCGGTGCAGGAAAAATTCCGCGAAATTACGGATCCCCATATCCTCTCAAAGCTTTCGATTCTTGTATTTTATGGGATGTCCGGAATAGGCAAAACTGAATTGCGCAAGAAACTGGCCGCATTGACAAAAGAGATCGAATCCTCTCCTGCCGTTGGCTTCGCCGATTTGGCGCTGGAAAAAGATAGATATTTGGACAAAGTAATTTTCCGTATTCAAGATGGTCTAAAGAATGATTACAAGACTTCCTTCCCTGCTTTTGACATAGCCTTTTCCCTCTACTGGCGAAAGGCTAATCCGGAGCTTGCCTTCAATAAGGTGACCTTTCCTCTATTAAAAGAGACAAGCCTTGTTTCGGATATAATTGCCAAAACAAAAGATATCCCAATTATAGGATTCATTCCCAAAGCTCTGGATATAGCGATAAATGCAAATTCTCTGCTCTTTGATTGGTTAACGAGAAAGGCTCTTCCCGATCTTCAGAAATTGACTTATATGGAATATGACGAAATAGAAAAGCGTCTCCCGTTCTTTCTGTCGCTCGAATTGGATAGGATAATTGCCGAGGTTAAGAAGCCGCCGGTGATATTCCTTGACACCTATGAAGAAATTTGGGCAAAGGCCAAAGAAAAGGAAATCAGAAATTCGAAAGATGAATGGATCAGAGGCATCATCCGACAACTCCCCAGAGCCCTTTGGGTAATTTCGGGTCGGGATAAATTGGAATGGCCGAAGATAGCCGATTCCACTCCGATTATTAGACATGAAGAAGTAACCATACTTAATGATGACGACATAGTGCTTTATCTCCAACGATGCAAAATAGACGATCCGATCATCCGTAAAAGGATTTCTACCGCCAGCAAAGGGGTGCCGATGTACATCCGGTTGGAGGCAAAAAAATATTATAAAATAAAGGAAGAGCAAAATCGCTGTCCGATCGCCGAGGATTTTGGGGGAACTCACGAAGAAATCATATCCTCTTTTGTTCGAAATCTCCGTGAAGAAGAGGTCGTGACCCTTAAAACCATTGCTCCGGCCAGGTTCTGGGACAAGCCGCTATTCGAAAAATTGAGCAAGAATTTTGAAACCGCATTTGCAATGCGTAATTTCGTCGGTTTCTGCAAAAATCCCTTTATTGAATCTGAACTTTCGGCGGAGATGTACAGACTCCATGACTTGATACGCCGCCATTTATTGGACTCCATGGGTGATGAGTCCAAGCAGGTTCACCAATTTCTATTTGATCATTATGCCGCCCAATTGCAGAAAATCGATGTCAGACAAATCGCTTCCGCCCAAAAGATCGCCCTCGCCGAGGCCTTCTATCATGCCTCTGAATATTTGGATCCTCAAGCATTATTTAATTGGGGCGTACCGATTCTAAACTTATTTGATGATGCGGCGCATTATAACTTGGCCATTCCATGTTACCTAAATTTAATTTCTATACTTGAACAGAATGGCATAAATTTTGCAAAAGAAATCGCCACCAGTCTTAACAATCTCGCCGGGCTTTATCACGCTCAGGGGAAATATGACCAAGCCGAACCGCTCTATAAAAAGGCCATTGAAATAGA
>JAGVEJ010000077.1 GCA_020058225.1 Candidatus Zixiibacteriota bacterium
CTGCGGTTCGCTCCGGACTAGTCGGCGTTGGCTATAATACCTCTAATTCCGATTTTGACAATTTCTGCGTCTCCTCGACTGTAGCCGCATCGGAAGGCTGGCAGGAGATGGCCGAAGATCAGGCTGAAGTGAATCTGCCTGAGGGATTCGCTCTGGCTCAGAACCATCCCAATCCATTTAACCCTCTAACCACAATCGAGATGAGATTGCCGGTTGCTTCCGACTGGACAATTACCATCTATAATATCACCGGTCAGAAGGTTGAGCAATTTAATGGATACAACGAAGCCGGATTGACTTCAGTTGTTTGGGATGCCGGACGGCATGCCTCAGGAGTTTATTTCTATAAGGCTCAGGCAGGCATATACACTGCCACAAAGAAAATGGTATTGCTAAAGTAGCTTAATTATATTTAGCAATTGAAACCGGCGGGGTTTTTATGCCACGCCGGTTTTTTTGTTGCCATTGCATATTTCCTGCCTTATTTTTCCTTCAAATTGTAAAAAAGGAATCCCCATGGCAGATTTAACTGTCGAAAAGCTTTATAGAGACCGCAAAAATTTCCTCGACATCACCCTTCTTAATTCCGAATCCGGTCTCAAGAAAATTATTCAGAATGCCGAGGTGCATCGCCCGGGACTGGCCCTGGCCGGATTTATGGAGCGATTTGTAAACAAGCGCACCCAGGTTTTGGGCGAAACCGAATTATCATATCTCAATCAGATGGGGCGTGAAGACCTTCTTTCAACTGCAGAGCGGCTTTTTGGAAATGATATCCCGCTTATTATCGTCTCCAAGGGATTGACTCCTTCCCTTGATTTTCTGGAGGTCGCCGACAAACACAATACCGCCGTTTTCTCATCCCGTTTAACCACCTCCGAGTTATCCAACCGTCTTTCGGTTTATCTCGATGCCTTCTTTGCGCCTGCTATTACGGTTCATGGAACTCTGGTTGATGTTTATGGTGTGGGATTGCTATACACCGGCAAATCCGGCATAGGAAAATCGGAGATTGCCCTTGATTTGGTGGAACGCGGGCATCGCCTAGTCGCGGATGATGTCATTAAAATCATCCGCAAAGCACCCGATCTAATTGTCGGCACCGGTTCGGAGCTTCTTGGCCACCACATGGAAATCCGCGGGATCGGCATAATCGACGTTGAAAAGCTTTTCGGAATTCGCGCCATCAGACTTCAGAAACGTATTGAGGTTGAAGTCCATTTAGCGCACTGGTCGGACGACCTTGATTATGAGCGATTGGGATTGGAAGAAAAAGCGATCACCATTTTGGGAGTATCAATACCGCAGATAAATATTCCGATTTCCCCCGGGAAAAACATCACCGTGATTTCTGAGGTTATAGCCATGAACCACATGCTGAAAGTTTATGGCGAAAACACGGCCGTAGAATTTTCCAAGAAACTGGCCGAACGCCTTCACCGCCAAGCAATAACCGAAGACTACCTCGAAGCAGATTATGAGTAGGGGATGTAAAAATTACTGACGGCCGATGTCAGTTGCCGAGTGTTTAATAAAAAGTGATTGTGCAAGGCTCAAGTATTGCTTTTCTTAATTGCTTATGAAAATTATTATGTCAAATAGATCAGATAATTCGACAAAAAACCGCTTTAGCGCTCCTTCATTAGTAGAAAGAGTATTTGGGCCTGATTATATACTACTTGACTCAGTCAACGAGGTTTTTGAACTTGAGTTAGCTCATTGGGAATGCCAGACCTTAACCGAGCATGAGCTCTTGGCCCGATCTGCATTTCTAAAATCTATCAAAGGTCGGAATACCGATCATTATCGATTATGCCAGTCCTTTTATGAGGTCGCGGGAGAAGATAGATCTTCAATGACGCAAACATATTTTCAAGAGGGAAGATACTCTACAGGGTATGCCACACACGGCCTTTTCCCCTATCGCGGAAAATTTCATCCGCAATTAATAAAAGGTTTGCTAAATATTTTGGCTATCAGGCCGGGGGAAAAAGTATTGGATCCCATGTGTGGAAGTGGCACTCTAAATGTGGAAGCATCACTTCTTGGAATAGATTCTATCGCTGTGGATATTAGCCCCTTCTGTCAATTTATGACAAAAGTCAAATGCCAAAGCCTATCAATGAAGCCAGAAGCGCTGGAGCCTCTAATTAATAAACCGGGCAAGTGGTTTGATTTTTTTTCCAAGCAAAGAGCTTATAATTATCTTCAACGAATGGAAGATCCTGAAAAGAGAGATGTTTATGAATTGTGTTTATTGGCTTTTTTGGATTCCATGGGCTATGCCAGGCGCGTCGTAAAATCGGGACATAATGAGTTATTCGAAAAAGTACTACGGCGTTATTTAACCACTGTCCTTCATACAGCTAGAAATCCAATAATCGACAGAAATGCCCTTGGACAAGCAATAATACTCGACGCCGAGGCTAGCAACCTGCCTTTAGAAAATGAGAGTATTGACTGTATTATAACGTCTCCGCCATATTCTTTTGCCATTGACTATGCGGAAAATGACGCACCCCAGCTCGACTATTTGGGAGTTGATCTAGCGTTGCTACGATCTAAAATGATAGGCCTGAAAGGTAGGACAAAATCAGACAAGCTGACACGGTATTTTGAAGATATGAGAACGGTGATTCATGAAATAGTCAGGGTGTTAAAAATTGACAAATTTGCGATTATGATTATTGGTTCTAATACAAGACAGACGGGTGGGATAAGGCTTGAGAAGACAATGGTCGATTATTTCGAAGATGAAGGTGCTAATCTTATTCGAAGTATTTTGAAACCCATAAAGGGTATGAGAAATACAATGAAAGAAGAATTTATACTAATTTTTCAGAAGAAATTATAGTCGATGAGATCGAATGACGAAAAATTTGCCACAGTTCTTGAAAAAAATACGTTTTACTTTTTTAATCAAGAATTTGAACAGAGATATGAAATTCAAAGCCTCAACGCCCTGACCAATCTTCTTCAAATATTGCAGACCGATGTGCAGAGGGAGGGTATTCATAAAGGACTATTTGAAGACATTCTTCTTAAGCCAAATGGCCTTAGGGCATTACTTGCTCTTAATGGCTTCTCAAAGGAAAGCCTTAAAAGATTAATCACATTTTTGCGTATTGTTGATGACAACGATTTGGGTAATTTGGCGCTTAAATCACAATGGCTTCCTAAAGAGGACAAAGAATCTATCAAAGAATGGTCTGATATTGCAATAGAAAATCTTATTGAGAAGAATGCCAGTTTTCGAAAAGGTATCATAAATCTATTCTTTGAAGGAGCTTCAAATCCACTGTTGGGCAGGGTTCTGCCCCCATTTGAACTAAGAAAGCTTAGCATAGACAAGCTTAGTTTTCGCTTAGAGCCAATGATTGATACTTTGGTTCGTTATAAAGAAAAAGGCTCATATTCAGGAAAAAAGGAAAATAATCCAGAAATGGCTATTGCCGCTATTCTGAGGGAAGCCGGGATTCAGTTTGTTAGCGGCGACTTGAAAAGATTAATTGGCGTGGTCGATGACAAAAAAAGAACAATGGATTTCATAATTCCAAATCATCAAAATCCAAGAATTATTGCCGAGAGTTCATATCTTGTTACAACGTCCTCCGGCCAAGGTGATAAAGCAAAAACAGAAATTTCAATTCGCGATTTAATTTCCAAACATTATCCCGAGGCCAAATTCATTGGTTTTCTGGACGGGATTGGCTGGTATGCCAGACAGAACGATCTCAAACGAATGGTTACCGCATATGTCGATGTTTTTACTTTTCATGAAGATGAACTAAAACGTTTCGGCGAATTGATTATGGAGGTTTTCAATAAATGAAATATAATATAGTGATTAATGGCGACTGTTTGGACGCTATGCAAAAATTGCCATCAGATTCCGTCGATATTACTTTCGCTGACCCACCATTTAATCTGAATAAAAAATATAATAGTTATAAGGACCGTAGGGATTTAGATTCTTATCTTATATGGTGCAAAGAATGGCTTACCGAAATGGTGCGCATCACAAAACCGACTGGGAGTATTTTTGTCCACAATATCCCCAAGTGGCTAACATTTTATTCAGCTTATTTAAATGAAATCGCCGATTTTAGACATTGGATCGCATGGGATGCTATGGGCTCGCCTTTGGGTAAGACTTTGATGCCGACTCATTATGGCATTTTGGTTTATGCTAAAGACATAAAGAATAATAAATTCTATGAAATCCGATATCCACATAGGCGTTGTAGGAAATGCGGTATTTTATTGAAGGATTATGGTGGAAAAAAGGAAGGTTTACATCCATTCGGGCCTCTGGTTTCTGATGTGTGGACTGATCTGCACCGCATAAAGCATGCAAAGTATCGAGACAAACATCCCTGCCAACTGCCTGAGGCAGTACTTGAGCGTATTATACTAATGTCAACTGATAAAGATGACTTGGTTTTGGATCCCTTTGCGGGCACTGGTACGACTCTTATTGCCGCAAAAAAACTGGGC
>JAGVEJ010000203.1 GCA_020058225.1 Candidatus Zixiibacteriota bacterium
AAAACCCTACAAATGCGCCGTCAGGAATCCCTTCCTGACGGAATTCCGTAGGGAGAGACTCCCTACGGCGCAGGGCTTGAGACTTTTTCAACACTCCCCTATATATGAAGGGATGTGAATTATTTTTGCCAAAAAAGGACAAAGCAAAAAATTAAAAAACGAACCCATTTTCGCATAACTCATTTATAAATAATCAGTTCCAATTGGGTTCGTTTTATTGATAATCTTGTTTGGAACCCCACCAGAATATTCCATAAGGAAAAAAATTTATTAAACGGGATTGGGGGCAAATCTGTTATAATATTAGGAAAAAGTGGTTGAAATTTGATTTCCGGTTGCTTATAATATAAGGCCAAAATATAGAATATTTGACTTAGAGGAGATATTGAGATGCTGAGAATGGTAATAGCGTTGGCCTTATTCGGTATTATTTTATTTGTGGCGTGTGCGGATGATATTATTGTGAAAGGTCCAAGTTCTTTAAGGGGGGTATATCATGGGAAATATATATATGCAAAAGGCGTAGCAGCACCACCAATGCTGTCGGATTATGAATGGATTAAATGGACATTTAGTGATTATAAATTCTGGGTTGAGGCCGAAAAAACGGATCTCAAGCCCAAAATCTATTGTGATTGGTCGGGAGATTATAAGCTTGAGCAAAGCAATATAACATTCAGCAATATCGATCTCAGTGGCGACCAGTGCGATCCGGAAGCGGCGCCGTTGGGTGTTTTTTCCTTTGTTAGAGAGGCCGGGAGTGGAAGTGTCGGCGATTCGATAAAATTAATACGGTATGATGCCGCTGGCGATGGTGGGAAGGGCGTGGAGATTAAAATTGTGATGGAAAAAGAATTAGAATGATGCTATAAAGTATGGCCTTCCCGACTTGTAGTCGGGGGGGCTTTTTTTATTGGAGGGGAAATTATGCATAACATAAAAAAATCTGGCGCAATCTATCTTATTGCGGTAATAGCATTTCTTATGGCTATTTTGTCCGTCGGTTGCGGGAATGATGATAAGGGGACCAATTCGCTGACTTTTTCGCCAGGAAAATTTAAGGGTGTTTATAGAATCACTCTGGCTTCTCAAACCCCGGACGAAGTTATTTATGTTAACACCATGGAATTTCGATTTGGTGATGATGATACTATCCGAACCATTTATACGGATGAAGATACCAATCAATATATCTGCACCGCCAAGGGTGGATATACTTATTCGGGCGATTCTCTAAAGATCGTTATACCGGAGATCTTCAGAAACCTTCAGGCTGACATCTGTAATCCCGATTTATGCCCCGAAGGTAAGTATATGACCCTTCCGGACGATCATTATATAATTTTCAAAGCGACCAATGCGGATACGGTCAGAAGAATTGAGCTTTGGCAGAAGATAAGTTGATCAGTTAAGGGATTATGGGAATGGGATGAGCACAGGGCGTATGCCATGCGTCCTTGCCTTTACCCACCGCAAGGGGAGTGTTGAAAAAGTGTATGTTACGGTAATTGTGTATCATTCAAGTTCATGTAGTAACCGGATCTGTCATCCCGTGCCTTGACACGGGAACTAGAAAGCAGTAGCTGTCTTGCACTTATGCGGCTGATTTCTGGATGCTGGATCGAGTCCAGCAAGACAATTCCTATGTCCTATTGCCCAAGAATATGTTTTTTCCTATTAATGGGGGTTTTTCAACAAGCTCCTGGGTATATAAACTCTGATTTATGGGATTTTTGGAAAATAGGCGGTTTTTTGCCCGCTTATTTTTATTTTTGCTAATTCTCACTGACAGCATTTGTCACCCATCATTCCTATAATGGAACTGGGTCGGCGAGGGTCACGAAAAAGCGACGGCGGCCCGTCGACGGAGAAAATTCTAAAGGAGGATTGGATTATGCTGGCGAAAGTATATTCATCGGCTACTCTGGGGGTCAATGCCTATATGGTTGAAGTGGAAGCTGATATTCAGCAACAGTCGCCGATTTTTATTACAGTGGGGTTGCCGGAGGGGGCAGTCCGCGAATCAAAAGAACGGGTCGCCGCCGCAATAAAGAATTCTGATTTTATTTTTCCTCCCAAGAAAATCACCATAAATCTGGCGCCGGCAGATATTAAAAAGGAGGGTTCTGCCTTTGATTTGCCCATCGCTGTTGGGATTCTTGCGGCTACCGGTCAGATTATGAAGGATAATTTTGATGATTATGTAATGATTGGCGAGCTTTCGCTTGATGGGGCGGTTCGTCCGGTGCCCGGCGTGCTTCCAATGGCGATGCAATTACAGAAGAATAACGGAATTAAAGGAATAATTGTGCCGAAGGAAAATGCTTCAGAGGCGGCAATGGCGGAAGAACTTTCGGTTTATCCGGTGAGTAATTTACGGGATACCATACATTTTCTTGAAGATAACAGTAGTATCAAACCCTTTGAGTTGGATATCAACTCGGTTTTTTCCACAGCAAGAAAATATGATGTTGATTTCAGCGATGTTAAGGGACAGGAATCGGCCAAACGGGCGTTGGAAATTTCGGCCGCAGGGGGGCACAATATAATTATGATAGGGCCGCCCGGATCGGGGAAAACCATGTTGGCACGTCGTCTTCCGACTATCCTGCCTGATTTGACCATTGCAGAGGCATTGGAGACGACCAAAATTCATTCGGTTGCGGGATTATTGCCGGGGAATACCGCATTGATTGCCACCCGGCCATTTCGGTCGCCACACCATACGGTATCAGATGCCGGTCTAATTGGTGGTGGGAAAATACCCAGACCGGGCGAGGTTTCATTGGCGCATCATGGAGTGCTGTTTCTTGATGAGATTGCGGAGTTTCATAAGGATGTGCTGGAGGTGTTGCGCCAGCCGATGGAGGATGGACATGTGACTATATCGCGCGCCAGCATGTCGCTGACATATCCGGCATCATTTATGTTGGCGTCTGCGATGAATCCCTGTCCTTGCGGATATTTTGGCGATAGTAGTCATGATTGCAATTGCACATCGGGAGCCATTCAGAGGTATATGTCGCGGATATCCGGTCCACTGCTTGATAGAATAGATATTCATATATCCGTGCCGGCGGTAAAATTCAAGGAGATTTCATCCGAGTCGAGTAGCGAGAAGTCAGAAGTGATCAGGACGCGTGTTAATAAGGCACGCAAGAAGCAGTTGGAAAGATTCAAGGGAGAGAATAAAATATTCTGCAATGCGCACATGCAGTCAAAGGATATTAGGAAATATTGTCCAATAGATGAAAAGTCAAAGGCTCTTCTGAATTTGGCGATAACCCGTCAGGGGTTATCGGCGCGGGCGTATGACCGCATCCTAAAAGTTTCGCGCACTATTGCTGATTTGGAAGATGTGCCTAATATTGAGCCATCACATGTGGCCGAGGCAATACATTATCGGACCTTGGATAGGAGTTTATGGCTGAGTTGAGGTCATGATGGTAAAACTGCTCAAAGGTAATTAAACTCTCACATTGTGGTTGGTCTTTGGACCAATGTGCCTACGACGAACGGTGGGTTTTCCGTCAAAGGCCGGACCTGACGGGATAACCCGCCGCGCACGGTACCTATGGGACAACCTCAGGACATCTATTCCCAAGCCATTGTGTAACACTCACTGGCAGATATGATTCGCCACGGCGAGCCGCCCACGATGATGGCCGCGGTGCCCTGCAATTGTTAAAACAATTAAATTATAGCGAATCGGTCTAAACTTGACTTTTTGCCTTGCATTATTAACTTTGGAGGTTTGTATAAGGAATAATAATATGTCGAACCAGACAAAAATAGAAAAGCTGCTTCTTCACGCGGCCCGGATGCTCAATTCGACTCTGGAGTATGAAGAGCTGATGAGATTGGTTTTGGAGTTGACGGTGGAGGCGACCGGAGCCGAAGCGGCTTTGGTGTATAGATTGGATCGAGACCTTGAAGTACTTAAATCTCGTTTTTTTGACGGACGAGATTTTTCGGTGAAGTTTCTTGCCCTGCCAAGAGGGCAGGGAATTATTGGCTGGGTGGCGGAGCATCAGGAGCCAGCTATACTCAATGATGTTTCATCGGATGCCCGATTTTATCGTGAAATAGAGGAAATCGGAGGGATAAAATTCCGCTCGATTCTTGCGATTCCGCTAATAGGGCGGGGGCAGATGATTGGGGTAATAGAAGCCATTAATAAATCCATTGGCGATTTCGACGAGCATGATCTTGATACATTGGTCGGGCTGGCCAATCAAATTGCCGTTGCCATTGATAACGCCCGGCTCTACCGCGAAGCCAAACATGAGGCAATGGAGCGTCAATTGCTTTATGAAGTCGGCAAAAAACTGTCAAGCACTTTAAATATTGATGAAGTTTTGAAACTGATACTGGATTCACTGCAAAAGGTGGTGGGTTTTGATGGCGGTGCGGTTTTTCTTATAAATGAGGAAAAAAATGAAGTGAGTACAGTATATTCCGAGGGGTATGATAATGCCAATGAAGAATATATCAAGCTGAAAATCGGGCAGGGTTTAGTGGGATGGGTGGCCAAGACGGGGGAGGCGGTTATTGTTCCCGATGTCAGTAAAGATGCCCGATATGTCAGCGCGCGCGCGGATACAAAATCTGAAATTGTTTCTCCAATAAAAATAGATGGACGTATTATTGGAGTGCTTAACCTTGAATCCAACCGGCCATCCGCTTTTAATAAAAAGAGTTTGGAGTTGATCACAGCCTTTGCAAGCCATGGGGCAATTACGATTGAACGGGCAAAATTGCATCGGAATATGCTGGAAAATCAAAGACTTCAAGAACAATTGGATATTGCCCGACAAATTCAGGTGACATTTTTGCCAAAAGAAAATCCAAGGATTCCCGGATATGATATCGCCGGAGTAAATATACCCTCGGGCGAAGTCGGCGGGGATTATTTTGATTTTATAAAAATCATCGACCATCATACCGGTATCGCTATTGCAGATGTGGCAGGTAAGGGTATTCCGGCCTCTTTGATAATGGCTTCATTTAGGGCATCGCTTATTGCCGAAATAAGGAATAATTATGCTATCAGGGTAATCTGTAAAAAAGTGAATTCCTTGATATATGAATCTGTAGAAAGGGGAAACTATGTTACGGCCGTATATGGCGTGCTTGATTCGAAGAATGATATATTTACATTTTCGAATTGCGGGCATAATCATCCCATTATGCTTAAGGCGGGTGGCCGTGTGGAATTTTTGAAAGAGGGGGGATTGGCGCTGGGGATAGTTCAGGATACTGACTATGAGGAAAGGCCAATATTTCTGCAATCTGGAGAGATGATTCTATTTTATACCGATGGGGTAACTGAGGCCAAAAACAAGAAGGGCGAGGATTTTGGCGTGGAGCGTCTGATTGCTTTGATTAGGAAGAGCAGAATGTTAAGCGCTCCGGCATTGCTTCAGAAAATTTATGATGAAGTAAAATCGTTTGCGGCAGAGACTCATATTTTTGATGATCTGACGATGGTAGCGATCAAAAAAATGTGAAAGATGATTTGCAAACTTTATGACTTTGGTTCATATATATTCTCCGGCATAAATAGTTTAAGGCTTATAAATCGGGGTATGACTATGAACATGAATGATGCGCCAAAAAAGGTAGACGGGCAGATGGGGACATCCGCCGCGCACAATATCGGGGAAAGGAAGCGACACAACACGCAATATATGTCCGTTCACCGCTCGGCAAGGCCTCGCTAAGGAACTGACACAACGAAAAAACACGCCCCATGGGGGCAAGGCACAGGGGGGCGATCCACAAAATTTATGAAAAGGTCGGCTATAAATCATGGGTTAACCTGCGATATTTAATGTCAAGAAATAGTTTACACTCGTTATCATGAATGTGCGACAAATCCCGATTTCCATTGCGGCAAAACTTTCGAGAATTGATATAGATTCCCCCAAATAATTATTCAATTTCTAATCCAATCCTAACAATTTCCTAACATAAAAAATATTATTAGGCATAGAGAATTTTGGGTAACGCCCAAAATTTTGGAAGGATATTTAACCGAGCCTGTGAGGTAGCTCATTGGCTGAAAATGTAACCGGGCAGTAAATTGGAGGAAACAATGGCAAAATTGCCGCAAAGTCAAAAAAATGCCTTTAAGAAATCAACATTGGGATTCACCCTATTCGCAATTGGATTATTGTTGGGAATGGTCCTGCAAGCGGGGAATTTGTATGCCGGGGATACTTCATCGAGTTCTTCAGCATCGCCTCTTGATGGTCTTAAATTTAACGTTTTGGGGTATTTTGATTATTCCAATGGCAAATCTCCTTTGGATAGCAACTCAAGCAAAAGCTATAATCTATTTAAGCTCACTCGCGGCTATTTAACTACAACCAAGCAGTTGAATGCCTGGATGAGTGTAAGAAGCACCCTGGATTTAACGCAAGATGATAAGGGGGATTATAAGATTCGTCAGAAATACTTATATGCAAATCTTAAGCCAAAAGATATTGGCCCTCTTACCGGTATGAATATGGAAATCGGTATGGGACATATCCCCTGGCTTGATTTTGAAGAGCATATAAATATTTACCGCTGTCAAGGAACAATGCCCATAGAAAGAGCCGGCGTATTAAATTCGGCTGATCTTGGAGTTAGTGTTTATGGCGGTTTGGGTGGTAAGCTCGAAGATGCGGCCAAGAAAACCGGCAACAGTGGTTATGATGGTCTTTATGGAAGCTGGCATGTCGGAATTTTTAATGGCAGTGGATATCATGCGACTGAAGCCAATGAAAATAAGGTTGGCGAAATGCGGTTTACTATTCGCCCGCTACCATTTCAGATACCCGGCCTGCAATTAAGCTATTTTGGTCTGTTTGGAAAAGGAAATGTTGACTCAAATCCAGATTATAATGTGAATATGGGGATGTTGAGTTTTGAGCATCCGGTTATAACCGTCACGGGTCAATACTTCATGACCGATGGCAATGCCAAAGGAACTTGGATTAACCCCGATACATCTTCTGCCAAGGCGCTGAAAGATAAGGTGTTGAAAACGGAAGGTTATTCCATCTTTGGGAATTTCAGAATCCCCGAAACGGATTCACGTCTTTCTCTTTTTGGAAGATATGACCACTTTGATATCGATAAAGATGATATAATTGCTGATAAGACCGCTTATGATATGGTAATTGGCGGCATTGCGTATGACCTTTTTAAGGGTAATATGATTCTTTTAACCTATGAAATGATGGATTATGAAAAGGATGCCGGAGAAAAAGGGAAATTACCAAAAAAAGACAATAAGCTTGGTGATGATAACAAAATCCAAATGGTTTATCAGATAAAATTTTAATGCGAAATTTAATCCAAATTAAAAAGGAGAAGAAATGAAAAAAACATTCTTACTCACGT
>JAGVEJ010000167.1 GCA_020058225.1 Candidatus Zixiibacteriota bacterium
CCAAAGGGTTCGCGATAAGTAAATTCAAACTTCTTGCCCTTCACCGTGCAGTTCGAAAGTATAAAATCGAGCAAAATCCGCAATCATGGAGTTGTTGGGTCGGTTTCGCCCATGGCGGAAAGCCGATGGCGAGCCTCATCCATAATTGGGTCGAAAGGTTTTCGATTCCCCCAATGAAATAGAAATTTCTCGTAATATTTTTTTGCCTGATCGGGCTGATTTAGTTGTTCATACGATTTCGCCAAATAATAATATGATTTGACGACCCAGACTCCATAAAAAATTTTAAGCGAGGCAACGCTATTAATATGGCGCTCAAAAGCAGTCGCCGCTTCAATGAATCGACCGGCTTCAAAATAGGCTCGTCCAAGCATATAGTACAGATTGAATTCATCAGCCAATTCAGTCGCCTTTCTAAAATCCGCTATCGCTTTTTCATAGTCGCATCGCGCAAACGCAATTGCGCCGGAACCATAGTAATATTGATACCGCTTATCCTGTTCGCTCTCCCTTAATATGTCCTGTAATTGCGATAGTAGTGTCCCCGCTTCCTCAAAGCGCCCCATTTCAGCCAATAATTGGATATGATAAAAATCCCATACTATCCGCGTTTCGGGATAAAGAGAATGAACCAGATTTTCGGCCCGGGTAATAATTTCCAGAGACTTTTTATCATCGCCCAATTCATTATAAATAAGCGCGCATAACAATTTGCTATATGGCAGCCCCCCGCTATGCGTTGCTTCCAACCACAATGCGCTGTCGGACTCAAGCGTTTCCAAAGCCTTAATTAAGTCGCCCTGATAAATTGGAATATACGCCAGATAGAGATTCCCAGCTTCTCTAATCAATGTGTTGCTGTCGGACGCTATTTTCCGATAATACTCCTCCGCCAATTCATACATGTTCCGCGACAGGCAGATATTGCCCAAATAATATAAGGCATCAAAATATCGAGGGCTTTTCTCCAAAGATATTTTGAATAAATTGATGGCGTCGTCAATTTTGCCGTTGTTGGCGTATATCCGACCTTTAATAGTATATGGACGTGGCTCTTCAGGGGTTAGAGCGACATATTGGTTGGCGATTTTTAATGCATCTTCAAAGTAGCCGATCTTATCATAGACCAGCGCCAGATTGCTGTAAGCCATTTTAAATTTAGGATCAATCTCAATCGCTTTGGTAAAATATCTAATCGCCTCAGCGTTTTGATTGAGACTTGTATTGTAAACGCCAAGGAGGGAGAAGGCGTTTTTTTCATCCGGAATTTTTTCAACTAATTTTTGCAGTTCGGCGATCGCTTCCACATAATTCCCCTTAAGTCTGGCGGCGCGGCTTCGTATGAAATGCCCTTCCCGCCAGCCGGTGCGGCTGATATATTCAACGGCAATATTAATCATCTTCTCGCTTTCCCAGCTTCCCTTTAATTGGGACAGATAATAATAAGCCATTGGCATGCTGGAATCAAAAGGCAACGCTCGCATGAAGCTTTCTTCCGCCTTGTGCCATAAACCCTTGGAAAAATAATCTTGACCTTCCTGATAAAAGCGATACGCTTCGGGTGAATCGGTTGTAATATTTGAAACCGCCGGATCAAACGATGATGCGGAATCGCTCGGCAACGCAAGCGCGTCCTTAATCCGCTTGGAGGCTTCATCGGTAAGGGCAAATAAATTATCTTGCGACTCTAAAACGACCTTCTGGGCGGCCTTAACAAGACCGCTTTTAACGTCAATCAGCTGAAAATTTATCGCAAACCGATTGTTATCCTTCAAAATCTCTCCAATAACCGCCCATTTTGCGTCAGCCATGTTTGCGATTTTAATAGCATTTGAGCGATCAAGGTTAATTGAATTCTCAAGTCCCAAACCGATTCTAATATCGTATAGGCGCTGTTCAGAGACGACTTGCACCAACCGCGATTCGGCCAGATCGCTAATCAAGAGATTGGAAATAATCCTGCCCCATCTAAGGGAATCGGTTGGATCGGAAAGATTTTCAAAATTTAGAACAGCCAGTCGATTTTGAGCCGCGATAGCGTCCTGATTGAGAGTAATTTCAACTTTCCATGGTTTTAAAACAAGAATTAGGAATAATGCGACGGCCAAATAAGCGGGCAAAAATCGAAAACTTCGTTTCCTTGGGGTTTCATGGGGCTTCAATTCTTCATCATTTATTTCAGCAATGACTTTTTTGACGCCTAAATCATACCTTAAGAGCATAGAAGCCGATTCCAAATGCTTTACTTTTTCAAAGCAGAGCTCGCACTCAATAAGATGCGTTTCCATTATTTCGCGATCATTATCGTCAAGCATCCCCAATTCATAGGCATGAAGCATTTCTTCATATTTGCGATGATTATCTTCAGCCATTTTGATCTTTTCCTTTCTCCAAACAGGCTTGGAGCAATGAACGGGCGCGGGACAAAACTGAATAAAGATTGGCGCGTGTCAGACTCAACGTCCGGCAAATCTCATCGGTTGAATATCCCTGATAATGAAAATTAAGCGTGCGCATATAAATGATATTTTTTTTCCCAATCTTTTTCAAGCAATGAATCAAGCGCCGTTTTAGTTCCGGATCAACGGCAACCGTGCATGCGCTGGGGGAAACATTTTCATTTTCCAATCTTTCGACTTTTGAGGCTCGGCGCCTCTGGGACTGAATGTAGCTTAATATCCTATAATCGAGAACTTTATAGGCCCACGAAGAAAAACTGGCGGAAAAATCCATGCCCCTGTATTCTTTAATTATCGCCGTCAATGCCTCTTGAACCACCTCTTCGCAATCTTCTTTATTCCATATCCTTTGGTTGACAAAAAGGCGAAATCTTGCAAGGAGAATACCAAAAAGCTCATTTTCCGCCTCTTTGTGTCCTTCTTTTGCGCTTTTTAATAGGGTTTCAATTTTGCCGTCTGCCATCTATCCATTCCACTCCGCTTTTGAGAAATATAATCCCCGGACCATCGCCTTTCAAAGGATAATAATTTTCTCAACCAATGTTTTTTAGCTATTTTTTTGCAAGAATCGATGCCTTGCCGCACCCTATAGAATTAGAAAGAAACAAAACATTAACACATTTCACATCGGAGGCATCATGTGTATTGCGTCGCGATTATCAATTATCTTGATTACCACCCTCGCACTGTGGCCGGTTTTCACGGTCGCGCAAACCCTTATAAATCAACCGGAGTGTGTTTCATACGATTCTATAAGAGATCGGTATTTTATCTCAAATTTTCAAAATGGTCAGATTATTCAAATCGATTCCAATGGATTCGAATCGGTTTATTGGACAAGTCCCAAATTTGCCTATTGCAACCATATTCATGAAAACCGCCTTTATGTCGGGGTCGAAAGTAATCCGGGTGGAGTCGCCGTCATTAACCTTGAAACCGGAGCGTTTATAAAGAAAATCACGGTTATGGGATCCCAGCAATTAGATGGAATGGCAACCGATACTTCCGGCTTTCTTTATATCGCCGATATGAACAGAAATGCCATCTATAGAATTAACTTGAACGACGATTCATATTCGGTTTTTGCGATTGGGTTGGCTCCATGGCCTCAGGATATCTATTTTGATCCGGCTCTCAATAGATTACTTATCGTAGGATTTTCGGAAAACGCTCCGATACAGCAAATAAATCTTCCGGGCAGTACGGTAACAAACGTCGTTACAACTCCATTTGGATTCATTGACGGAATGGCCCGCGATAATCAGGGACGATATTATCTATCCTGTTATCAAACAGGCCAAATATATCGTTATGATAGTACATTGGTCAACCCTCCGACTTTGGTTTCATCGGGTTATATCAGTCCATCCAATATTGGGTATGATTCAGAGCACGACATATTGATGATTCCCAATTTCAATGGCAATAGAGTTGATTTCATCGGAACTAACGCCGAATTCAGCGCTGATACTTTGTATGGCAAAGTACCGCTGATAGTCAATTTTTCCGGATATTCCATTAACCATTCAGTCGTCGATTCATGGAATTGGAATTTTGGGGACGGGGGCGTTTCCGAGGGGCAGACGGTCGCGCATACCTATAACTCCTCCAGCATGTATGAAGTGAATTTAGATATTGAGGCTGGCGGCGAAAATTTTCTTCGTCGAAAGAAAAATTATATTTGCGCCCTGGCGGATACCCTCTCGGCCGGAAACGCAACTGTCACGGTTGGATCCAACGTGGTTATTCCATTTTATTTGAACAATGCCGTTCCCTTAAAAAGAATGATCCTTCCAATTGATTACGCTGGCGTGGTCAATCTCAGATATGATTCATTTTCAACAGCGGGTTGTCCAACCGACCCGTTCAGTCAAAAATCATTGCTCTATTTTGATGAAATTAACAAGAAGATGGTAATGGTAATTGAAAATGGATGGCTTGAGCCGGGCCTAAATACGATCGTTATAATTTATTTCACCGCCCTCTCCGGAACTGCAGGGCAGGAAACCATTATATCGCCTACTGAAGTCAATGGATATCAGCCGACTTTATCGTGGACTCGTTTCACTTATACGCCCGATTTAAAGGCTGGGACGGTCAAGATATTTTTGTGCGGCGACGCCAATAGCAACGGGGCAGTCAACATTCAGGACATCACTTTCCTGATCAACTTTCTCTATAAAGGCGGCCCTTCGCCAAATCTAATACAGAGTGCAGATGTCAATCACTCCGGTCTGGTCAACATTCAGGATATTACTTATCTAATTAATTATCTGTACAAAGGAGGCCCGGCGCCAAATTGCGCGGCAAATGTCGCATCAGGCTCAGACTGACCCATAGATTTTTTCGAAGTTGGGCGATAAATATATGGGGATGGATTATGTCTGTCCCCATTTATCACGCTATGCGTCCATTCCGTTTGCTGGAGAGATAGGTGTAAAGAGCGGGTATAACGTATAATGTCAAAACGAGCGAGAATAGCAGTCCGCCGATAATGACAATTCCCATCGACACGCGGCTCTTGGCAGCCACGCCGAGGGCTAAAGCAATTGGCAATACGCCAAATACCGGCGCCAGACTGGTCGAGAACGATTCATTGAGAGTACCGGCGGCGATGGAGTCATTTTTTGCGACTTTAAAGACAGAACTGATTTGCGGGGAGCAATTTAAAACACAAGAGGAGGCCAAAGCGAGAATATTTGAGTATATTGAGATGTTTTACAACCCGAAACGCCGTCATTCGAGCTTGGGTTTAAAAAATCCGTTTGACTTCGAAAGGATAAATAATCTGAAATATTATCCGCATAATTCGCGTCCTCTCTATTCATACAACTAATTCCTTGACAATAATTTAAATTAGCTTATTTTTAATAAAAATTACCGCTATCGGTCTACCTTTATGGCCATTTCTTTGCGAGGAGATTATGCAGAAATCAACAATTAACAAATTTGGGGTGTTTTATTTAACATTTTTAATGCTGGCTCTGACTTTTTCATTATCTTATTCGGAAACCCCAACCAAAGATGAAATGGCGCTGGTTTGCAATAACTGGTTGTCCAATATTGTCTTTCAGAGAGGCGCTTGGGGCGGTTCGATTACTCCAAGTATTGGCGAAACACAAGATTTGATTATGAATGATACTCTTGTAGGTCGCTATTTTGCAATTGAACCAATCGGCTATGTTATTATTCCCAATCTTAAGGAATTAGCCCCGGTAAAAGCCTATTCTGATGAAAATCGCCTTGATTTCAGCGAACCGGATGGCATGGCTGTTATGATAAAAGAGGTTCTTCAGGACAGAATAAGACTTTTTGTTCAGGCTTATGGTTCGATGGAGATCACACAGCCAATCAAGGGCAATGTTCTTTATGGAGTTGAGCAGAGAGAAACTTGGGATAAATATGCCATTCTGCCGGAGCAATTTAAGACCGAACTTAATGCGGGAAATTTCAAAATGGCGAAAGATGCCGGACCGCTATTGACAACGGTATGGCATCAGGGAGCGCCCTATAATAACCTTTGCCCCTGGGGAGACGGCGGAAGAACGGTAGTGGGATGTGTTGCTACCGCGACGGCTCAGATTCTTGCCTACCATAGATGGCCGTTGGAGGGGACCGGAACGCATATCTACGGTTGGTCGGGGGATAACTCATGCGGCGGGAATACCACCGGAGCGGCTTTAAGCGCTGATTACAATGATCCTTACGATTGGGACAACATTCCAAATCTGTGTAGTCCGGCATGCAATACCGCCGAACAAAACGCCCTGGCGGAGTTAAATTATGAAGTCGGCGTGGCTTTCAATATGGATTATGGAACATGCGGTTCCGGCGCCTATACTTCGGATGCGCAGTTTGTTTTTCCGACTTATTTCAGATATTATGATCATGTCGAATATCACGAACGTTATGAATATTCGATATTGGCTTGGTCGGATATGATACGGGAGGAAATTGAAGTCAATCGACCCATTCAATATAGAATAAGCAAACACTCAATAGTCTGCGATGGATGGAGAGTTGTGGAACCGATTCATCAAGTACACATGAATTACGGATGGGGCGGAAGCCAAAATGCATGGTTTACCATCGATAACCTTTATTGCAACTGGGAAGGGTGCTCTTACCTGGTCGAGGCCATGCTTACCAAAATTGAACCGGATAGGGGAGTCCAATTCACCGCCGATACAACCTGGGGATACTCGCCGCTTGATGTGAAATTTACCGGCTCAAGTTCTCTGCCGGTTGATCAATGGATTTGGGATTTTGGCGACGGTGATTCGGCTTTCGTTCAAGCGCCGGATCATAATTATGACACTCCCGGCAGGTTTAATGTCAAGCTCAGGATAATATCCGGAGCTGAGACCAGAGATTACAATGCAACAAATTATATTACCGTTCTCAATGATTCCATCGTCGGTTTTGATGCCAAGGGAAAACCGGATTCATCTTTTGCCATGACCATATATGCAAGAAATACCGTGCAACTTCGGAAGATCCAAATCCCCATTACCTATGCCGGTCCGCTCAATCTGAGTCTTGATTCCTTTTCTACATCCGGTTGTAGAACTGATTACATGGATGAAAAAACCTATGCGCATCTTGACCCGGGGGAAAAACAGGCGACTTTGTCGTTTTACAATTGGTCGGTGAATAAACCGGAACTTGAACCCGGCTACGGACCTGTGGTCAAAGTCTATTTTACAATCCCCAGTTATTCTCCCATGGATCAACCCAATCCAATTTTAATTGAGACATATTCGGAATATATGCCATGGTATTATGGTCCGATTCTTGAATTCTCTCCCATTGCGGTCGGCGGCAATATCTCAGTCTTATATGTTTGCGGTGATGCCAACGGCAGTGAAAGCGTTAATATTCAGGATATTACTTTCCTGATAAATTATCTGTATAAAGGGGGAGCGGCGCCTTCGCCAATAATGGCTGGTGATGCCAATGGCGGAGGAACTGTTAATATAGCAGATATAACCTATTTGATAAATTACCTGTATAAGGGCGGTCTGGCGCCGATTTGCCCTTAAGAACGGCAAAATTATTATTTTGGGCCTGAGATAAAAATGAGCAGGTTCTCTTATAGGAGAACCTGTCCTAAAAATAATAGGAGGGTTCAATTCTATGGAAGAAAAAAAAATCTCTGCCATTATCGTTTTCTTGGGTCTAATATTATGTATTTCGTTTTCCGCTTCGGGCGAATCGAAAAATGCCACTGGAAAATTATCAACTATCGCCATTAATGCTCCAAGACATAGAGTATCTGTTCCAACCGGCGAAATGACCTTCCCATCATCTCCCATTGAAAATGCAACAATATCAAAAAGCAAAATAAACAAATCGCAATCCTCGAGCTTGGAATATCTACATCCCGCTCTTGGCAAGGCATCATCAAACCTTCTCTTTCGGGGAGTTGAATATCATGACGGGGTTTCGCCGGATTGGCTGATATGGTGGAATTACTCAACCGATGGCGGATTAAATTGGAGTAGTTGTTGCGCCTGGGATATTTATAATGCAACTTATCCCTCAGTTGATTTCTGGGGAAATACTACCAAATTCTTTGCCACATTTGTAACTCCGGCATCTTTCTTGAATGGCGGAGGGATAATTTTGCTTGAATTTCCCGACCCAGCCAATTTGGGTACTTGGGCGGGGCGATGGGCCGATTTCACTTCACTGGGATGGCATCACATGAAAATGTCGGAAATCGCTTGCGACAACAGCCGCGAAACATGGAACTGGGGATTTCAATCCATAATTATGGACAGAACTTATACTAATTCTAATATGAACGATGCCCCCGTGATATTTTATCAAATAAACAGCCTTGGATATACCGTGGTCGATTGGTACGACAGCCTTGATGGATGCCAAACCACATCGGCTGACATAGATAATATCACGGAAAAAACCTACGCCGTTTATGATAGATTAAATCCCGCCAAACAACAATGGCAATTATTTATACGGCAGGATTATTTCGGGAATTGGGATAGCGCCGGTTATGCCATAGGCAAAAGCTATGTTGATTCCACCATTCATACTCAATTTCCAGTCATAGCCGCTTATGACAGCGTGGTCTTACTATTAGCCGCAGTACACAATGATGCCGCCCCTGCTGATACCGATATAATATGCTGGTACACAAACGACGGAGATATTAACCATCTTACCAATTCATCGATAGTGGCAAACTCTAACGCCTCTGAGAATTTTCCCGATATATCGCATATTGTGGGAGCTGAATTCGCCGCAACTTTTAAGAGAAATGATTCCCTTTTTGCCTCATACACATGCAATGGCGGCGCAGAGTGGAGCGCACCGATGTTAATTTCAAGCGGAAGCGAAACGGTTAGGGGCGAATACAGATATTCCGATATCGCCGATGGCGGCGACAAAACCGGATGGGAATACTTGAATGCGGGAAATACATATTTGCATTTTGCTTCACTTATTCCGACCGATGGTGATGCTGACGGCGTTTACGACCATTGCGATAATTGCCCCGCAACTGCCAATACCGATCAGGCGGATGATGATTCAGACGGCAGAGGCAATGTCTGTGATAATTGCCCAACAGTGGCAAATGCATCGCAAACCGATTTGGACAGCGATGGTCTCGGTGACGTCTGCGACAATTGTCCCAACGACCCCGATAATGATATTGATGGAGATAATATTTGTGCCGATATTGATAACTGTCCGGCCATTCCAAATCCGGGACAAGAGGATGGCGACTCAGATGGGTTGGGTGATTTATGCGACAATTGTCCTACTGTTCCAAACCCCGGCCAATATGATAATGAGGGGGATGGATTGGGAGATGCCTGTGATGCCGATGATGATAATGATGGCATACCGGACCTTTCCGATAACTGCCCAACGGTATATAATCCAACACAAGCGGATGCCGATAGCGATGGCGTGGGCGATGCCTGCGAATTTATTTGCGGGGATATTAACAATGATGGTAATATCAATATTCTTGATGTCAGCTATTTAATCAGATTTCTATATAAAGGCGGACCGGCTCCAGTACCAACCCCCGATGCCGGTGATATAAATAACAGTGGAACAATCAATATTTCGGATATTACTTACCTAATTAATTATCTCTATAAGTCAGGTTCTCCGCCGAATTGCGGTTGAGGAATAATACTATTATGTCGAAAATATAGCTATAGTGGCTTTTTTGGAGGAATCAATGCAAAACATAACTCTGACCTGCATCAGGAAAATGCGGAGTATATTAATTATGGCGATGGCTTTTATCTTTATCTCATCGTCATTCGCAATCAATTCACCCAATCAGATTTCCCCGGGTGAAAGAATTGCCCCATTTAATACAAAAAGCATGGACGATGTAAACCATGTCTTGCATGTAAAATTGGATGGAATTTCTTTTCAAGATTTGAAAAACGGACCATCCGAAAGAGCCCTTGAATTTCCTCTTTCGATGACGGAAAAAGTCATTCTTCAACTGAAGAGATTTGAAGTCATCAGTCCTGATGCCAAATTTTACCTTGGCAGAGCGGGTGGCGATATAGAAATCACTGCTCCCGAATTTGCGGCCTTTCGGGGCGCTATTGATGGTGAACCAAATTCGCACGCTTTCATTGCCATTGGTGCGGATGGATTGACAAATGGATATGTGACTCTACCCAACGGCGAAACCTATTTTATGGCAAAATTACCGCAAGAAGCGGCCAAGGGATGGGACGGCGATATTGTAATTCATAATCAAATTGGTAGTATTAATCTGCCTGATGATGTTGCCTTCTGCGCGGTGCAACCGCCGATCGATTCAACTCCCAAACCCGCCGCCGAGGTCAAAGAAGGACTCCGGGGTGGGCCGCGTATGGCATACTTGGCCTGTGAAGCCGACCATTGGCTGTATAATATGTTTGGCAATGTCGGACTAACGCAAACATATTTGTTGACCATGTTTGCGGCGGTTAGCGATATCTATCAACGCGATCTTAATACAAAACTTCTGGTCAGATTTATTCGAGTATGGGATGAAGGGGGTGAACCTTTCAGCGCCGATGAACTGAGCAGTCTTGCCGGTTATTGGTATGGACATGATCCCAGCCCATATAATTACATCAATTTGAGCAGTGGGCGCCGCGATCTAAGTTACGGCGGCGTAGCCTATGTTGGCGGGACTTGCAGTGGTTCGGCCACTTATTGCATTACCGGGTTTCTTAATGGGAGTTTTCCTTATCCATCCGGCGCGCCCAGCATCGGTAATTGGGATGTAATTGTGGTGGCGCATGAAATGGGACATAACAGTGGAACCTATCACACTCATGATGATTACCAATACAATCCGACCATTGACGAGTGCGGTAATGGGGTGCCGTCGCGTGGCACTATCATGAGCTATTGTCATATCTTTGCCGGATATACGGCAAATACCGACATGTTTATGCATCGCAGGATCGAGCAGGTTATTGAAAATGAGTTTTATTGGGGCGGATGTTTGCCCTTTGATTGCAATGACAACAATATTCCCGATGCCCAGGATATATCTTCGGCAACCAGTCAGGATACCAATTCGGATGGAATCCCCGATGAATGCCAGGATTGCAACGGCAATGGAATTCTCGATCCTATCGATATTTCGGGCGGAATGCCTGACAGAAATTCAAACAGTATTCCCGATGTTTGCGAAACCAATTGCAATGGCAATATTTATCCTGACCGATACGAAACATGGCAGGGATATGCTAATGACCTCAATGGCAATGATATCCCAGACGAATGCGATCCGGATTGCAATAACAATGATATTCCCGATTTCCATGAGATTGCGAATAATTGGGTGGTAGATTATGACCGCAACAATATTCCTGATATATGTCAGGACTGCGACCTAAATGGAATCAGCGATTGGATCGATTTGGACAAACAATATACTTTGTATGTCGCTGACCTGATGGATGTGGTTAGAGAATATCATGGCAAAAGCGGGTATCCTATTGCATACTATGGTACCGGAACCATGCATAATCCATCCGATGCCATTTTCGGTTCGAACAGAATCCTATACATTGCCAATTATTCCAGCAATAATATCGTTATATTCAATCCTCTAACTGTAACATCATCGGTTTTCATTGCGGCAGGAACCGGGGGACTCTCTCTTCCAACCTCGCTTGTCTTTGGATCAAATGGGAATCTCTATATTGCCAGTAGCGGCACTAATAGTGTCATTCAATTTGATGGAACCACCGGAGCCTTAATCGGTACATTTGTATCATCAGGGTCGGGGGGATTGACAGAGCCTTATGGTTTGACATTTGGCCCAAATGGCAGCCTTTTTGTCAACAGCGCAAATAATACTGTCCTTGAATACAATGGTACAACAGGAGCTTTCGTGCGAATATTTGTATCCAGCGGAAGCGGAGGACTTAATCTGCCCCGAGGAATGGTATTTAATCACAATGGCAATTTGCTTGTGGCAAGCAATGCCTCTAACCAGATACTTGAATATAACGGAACCACCGGCGCATTTATTGGAACCTTCGGCGATTATGAAGTGTCTGAACCATGGGGAATGAGGATAGGTCCCAATGGAAACATCTTTGTATCAGAAAATAACTATCCCGATAATGTGCCTCGGATATTTGAATTCTTCCCCGAAGGTCGCCAGTATCGGCGGTTTGTCAGAGGCGCCAATAGTGGCCTGATGCATCCTACCGGATTTGATTTTGTTCCAACCAGCGCCAAGGACTGTAATAGAAACGGCGTCCTTGATGCCTGCGATATCACCGCCGGCATTCTCCATGATAATAACAGCAATAGCATTCCGGACGAATGTGAAGGAATCGATACTGATGGCGACCTTGTCGCCGATGGAGTCGATAATTGTCCATCAATAGCAAATGCTAATCAAGCCGATACTGATGGCGACGGCATAGGGAACGCCTGTGATAATTGCGACTATGTCGTGAATATCAATCAGGTCGATAGCGATGGCGATGGTTTGGGCGATGCTTGCGATAATTGTCAAAATATTGCTAATCCCTTACAAAAGGATTCCGACGCCGACATAATCGGTGATGACTGCGACGATTGCCCCGAGGCTTTTAACCCCGATCAGAAGAATTCCGACGGCGATACTTATGGCGATTTATGTGATAATTGCATTACTATAGCTAATCAGGATCAATCGGATGTTGATGCGGATTCTGTCGGTGATTTGTGCGACAACTGCCCAACCAAACCCAACACCGATCAGCTTGATAGCGATCATGATAGTATCGGCGATGTCTGTGATTATATTTGCGGCGATGCCAACGCCAACGGAACTGCAAATATTCAGGATATTACCTATCTGATAAATTATCTTTATAAAGGCGGCCCGGCGCCAAAACCGGTTCAGTCGGGAGATGTCAATTACTCCGGCAATGTCAACATACAAGACATTACATACTTGATTAATTATTTATATAAAGGCGGCCCTGCCCTTAACTGCCCATAGTCATATAAAATAATTATAGCCGGTTTATCAAAAACCGGCTATAATTATTTTCGTAAGCCTCAGGTATAGTCCAAATTATCTAAGTGGAAGACCGCATCCGGCCACCCATTCGTCACAGGTGACTGGCGCCGGACCCCCTTTATATAGATAATTGATAATAAATGTTATGTCCTGAATATTAATATTACAGCTCCGTGTCGCATCTCCCGAACACAATGGATAAGGCTTGGGTGCCGCCCCACTCTTATAAAGGGAATTGATTAAATAGGTAATATCGAGAATATTTATCGGGGAAACTCCGTTTGCATTACCCGGTTCGCAATTGCAAATGAAATCAGGTGGGAGGTCAATTTTATATATCGAACGCCCATGTGTGCCCGCAATGAGAACCTTTGTGGAACGATGATATGCCAGATCATGCACCGACACAAGTGGCATTCCCGTGCCAAGCGGATTCCAGCTCACTCCAAGATTTGTGGTATAATAGACCCCGAAATCCGTGCCAATATAAAGAGTGTTGACCGAATCGGCGTCTATGATAACATCATTTATCGGTAAATCAGGCAGATTCCCATCTATCGCTGTCCAATCGCTTCCATAATTATCGGTGCGATAAATATGCGGCATGTGATCTGCCAACTTATAGCCGGAGAGCGTTACATAGGCAACATTGGGGCTATATGGATCAACGGCCACCCGGGTAACCCACCGATTCGGCAATCCGGTTTTAATACTGGTCCAATTGGAGCCTCCATTTTGCGTCACCCAGACATTGGCGTCATCAGTACCGACATAGATAACTTGGTCATTAGTAGGGGATACATCAATTGTAGTAATTGTGCCATAAGTGATATTTCCCGGACCAGGTCCATTGGTGAGATCGGGGCTGATCACGGCCCAGATTTCTGCGCTATCGGATGTCTTCCAAATCCGGTTTGAGCCGTAATAGAGAACATTATGATGTTGAGGATCCATCGCCACCGGAGTACACCAGTTATGCCTATCAGCATAATAATCGATTCCATTCATCGCCCACCACCAGCCATACCCGCCATCAAAAGACCTGCGCAGATTGCCCCATTGATATTCGGCATAAATGGTATTTGAATTGGTGTAATCAATAAGCGAATAGAAACCATCGCCGCCCAGAATATGATCCCAATTGTCAAGCGCGCCGGTCCATGTTCTGAGCGTGCCGTTATCCTGAGTGCCTCCATATAATCTTTGCGGATTTAAAAAATCAATATTTATGGCATAAAACTGTGTGTTATGCATATTATCGAAAAGAGACCAGCTCCCGCCGCCATCAGTGGAATACCAAACACCGCCATCAGTTCCCTCATAGAATGTATTAAGCGTCGGATGTATATACATATCATGATGATCCGCATGGGTTATCTCCGGCATCTGAACCCAGTCGTTGCCCCCATTGGAGGACATATAAAGTTCAACGCCAAGGGCATAAACAAAATCAGGATTGTCAGGTCTGGTTCTTATATTGCCAAAGTACCAGCCAAAATTACTATACATATCACTGAGAGGCGAATCATTTGTCCGTGTCCATGAATCACCCAAGTTGACGCTTTTATATACGCCCATAAAATACCCGGGATGATTGGCATAAATGGCATACGCGGTATTACCATTCTGCCCAATCCATACCCCAATTCGTCCCACCGTATCCGCCGCCGCGGGAAGACCGTTGGTTAAATGCTCCCATGTATCCCCATAATCGGTTGACCTGTATATTCCACTGGACATACCGCCCGATATTCTGGAAGTTGGTCCCCGGTATCTTGTCCACATTGATGCCAGAATAGTATAATTAGAATAATCGGAACTAATAGCGATATCGATGCATCCCGTAGTATCATTAATGCTCAAAACATTTTCCCATGTTGCGCCTCCATCTTGGGAACGATAAACGCCTCTTTCGGAGTTAGTCCCAAAAAGTCTGCCCATCACCGCCACATAGAGTGTATCCGGACGAATCGGGTCAATAATAATCCTGCCGATATGAAAACTATTGGGAAGACCAATAGAAACCCATGTAGCGCCGGCATCGATTGATTTATACATGCCGGTTCCTTCATACGAATCGCCCGATGAATTAGCTTCGCCGGTACCGACATAAATAATATTCGGATTTGCGGGATCAATGGCCACGGCGCCGATGGACTGGGTTCCGACTGAATCAAATAAGGCCGTCCAATTCTGTCCCAAATCGATTGATTTGAACACGCCGCCCACGGCCGAACCGGCGTAAATAGTATTTGGACTGCTCGGATGAATAGCCAAGGCGGTAATTCTGCCCGGAATATTTTTAGGACCGGCCTCCTGCCAAATTTTATTCGATAGTTTTGTCTTTGCCGCCGCCGCATTGAGCGCTCTTGCTTCTTTCAGAGCATTCAGGTATTTGTCCTGCGGAATGGATTCATAAGGATATGCTCTTTGCATCTGGAACCAATCATTGGGATATTGCTTGGCGCCCTTGATTTTCCCTTCATGTTTGAGTGATGCATATACAGAATCATGAAATTGCCCCTTTGATTTTGCGGGAATATCCTTTTGATTGATCCAAACCAATGCCATTAGCGACAATATGGCCATTGAAATAGCAGGTAAGTATCTTCTCATGGTGACCCTCTCATTTTAGTAATGGTAAATTATTCTTTTCAAATTTAAACAGACCCTCTGAAGTAGAAATCAATAATAAAATTTATCCATAATTCCCGTTTTGTCAATGGATTAATTTTGGAGCAGGAAGGTAGGTAATATCTTTAATAGTATGCAAAAACGACAAGGGGTGTGTACCTTCAAGGCCTTTTAAATAAGTGAATGTTATGATAAGGTGCATCGTTCATGTTCATCCCAGCAGTCCGACCTGTCATCCCGTGCTTTGACACGGGAACCAGAATGCAGTGACTATCTTGTTCGTCCTCGCCGGATTCGGCATTGATGAACACTTATGCCGCTGATTTCTGGATGCTGGATCGAGGAGGCTGTGTCATAATTATTAATTTGGTATGGTATTAAATATTTATTAGACTGTTTTTGTCATTGTAAATTTAGCCTGCGGTGTCAGTCCGCCGCCGCCGGAATTCCTGACACATTGTTATTTTATAGTTGCGCCGGTTCTTGCGTCCCCAATTTATTGGGGGCGTGTGAACTGGCGCCCGTCGCCGGACGGGGGTAATTGTAGGGGCGCATGGCATGCGCCCTCATTCCTGATAGGCTCGCACCCCTTTGCAAAATTACTACAATCTTGATGGTAATCCCGAGTCAACACATATATATGAAGGGATATGAATTGCATTCATCAAAAAAGGACATAACAAAAAAATAAAAAACTAACCCATTTTTGGCCAGCGGTGTCAGGAACCCATTCCTGACACATTTATAACGAACCCATTTTTTATAACGTATTGATATACAAATAGATAACAATTTTCAAAATGGCTTCGTTTTATTGGCGATTGCCCATAATAAAAAAAGGGTCTGAAGATATTCTCCAGACCCATAACACTAAACAATATATTCTATTAAATAAACAGCGGGGCAAGCACCAATGTAATTGTCGATAGCAATTTAATCAGCACGTGCAATGATGGACCAGCTGTGTCCTTAAAGGGATCGCCAACCGTATCGCCCACAACCGCCGCACCATGAATTGGATTTTTTGATTTCTTGCCGTCCGGTCCGGTCAGATATTTACCGCCGTGAGCGCCCGATTCGATATACTTCTTGGCATTATCCCAGGCGCCGCCGCTATTGTTCAAGAATAGTGCCATCAGAATGCCGGTGATAGTTCCCACCATCAATAATCCGGCAACCGCTTCAGCCGCAATCAGCTTGTTTTCCGGTGTGATAAATACTTTGAAAACAAGACCGACCACTATTGGTGTCAATACCACCAAGAGTCCGGGAGCAACCATCTTGCGGAGGGCCGATTTGGTTACGATATCAACGCATGAACCATAATCCGGTTTGAAATCCTTCGGAAACTGAATGATATCATTTAATCTTGGGAGCTTGGCGTACTGTCTGCGAACTTCCTCAATAATAGCCTGAGCCGTTTTACCTACGGCACGTATGGCCATGGCCGAGAATAAAAATACCAGCGCGGCGCCAAACAACCCGCCGACAAAAACCACCGGATTGGCCAGATTTACGGAGTGCATCTCCTGACCGGCATACTGGGCGACTTCGTCCATATAAGCCTGGAAAAGCAAGAATGCGGCCAATGCGGCCGAACCAACAGCATACCCCTTGGTAAGAGCCTTGGTCGTGTTGCCAACGGCATCCAGACGATCGGTTTTTTTGCGAATATGTTCCGGCTGTTCGGACATTTCAACAATACCTCCGGCGTTATCTGTGATTGGACCAAAAGTATCCATCGCCAGAATATAAGCGGCCGTCGCAAGCATACCCATGGTTGCCACGGCAGTGCCAAACAGACCGGCATGAGGCAGACCGCTTGTCTTACCAAGATAATATGAACCAAGAAGCGCGCCGCCCATAACCAAAGCAGGCATCCAAGTGCATTCGAGACCAACGCCAACACCGGCAATAATATTAGTGGCCGGCCCTGTTTTGGAAGCCTCGGCAATTGATTGTACCGGTTTATATCTATATTCAGTATAGTACTGGGTAATATATACAAATGCAACTGATGTTAACACACCGAGAATTCCACATAGGAAGAAATGCCACCAGGCATTGGGGGCGCTGGGGGAATTAAGAAGCCAATAGGATGTACCGCCGAAGGCAAACATCGCCAACACTACCGCGATATAATAACCGCGGTTGAGAGCTTCCATCGGGTCCATCTTTTCTTCTTTATCCATCTTGACCATCATGATGCCAACAATTGAAGCGATGATTCCAAAAGCACGAGAGATCAGGGGGAACATCATCACGCCGACAATACCGGCGGAAAAGGCCAATCCGGCTTTTTCAGCCGCGGCGGCAAGTGATGCGCCAAGAATCATGGCGCCGATATTTTCAGCCGCCGTTGATTCAAATAAGTCGGCGCCACGGCCGGCGCAGTCGCCGACGTTATCGCCAACAAGGTCGGCAATCACAGCGGGATTGCGTGGGTCATCTTCGGGGATGCCGGCTTCAACTTTACCGACAAGATCAGCTCCGACATCGGCCGCCTTGGTGTAAATTCCGCCGCCCAACTGCGCAAACAGAGCTACAAAAGAAGCGCCAAAGCCATAACCGACAATCAAAAGCGGAATCTTGGAGGGATCAACATTTGAGAAAGAGCTTACCAAAGCGTAAAGCCCGCCGACACCAAGAAGGCTCATGGCAACCACCAAAAGCCCAGATACGGCGCCGCCGCGAAGGGCGATTTGAAGGGCATCATTCAGACTGGAAAGAACCGCCGTTGCGGTGCGGATATTACTGCGGATGGAAACCCACATTCCGACATATCCGGCAAAAACTGAGCAAAGAGCGCCCAAAACAAATGATAAGGTTATCCATGTTGCCAATTCTAACGAACTGCCAACCGGATCAAATGAACGATGCTGACGAATAAAACCATACCCTATAAACAAAATCGCGGCAACAAGTATTGCCAGCAAAAGAATCGTCCTATTTTGCCGGCGAAGGAAAGCCTCAGCGCCTTCTTTAATTGCGTTAGAAATTCTCTGCATAGCCTCACTGCCGGTTCCTTTTCGCATGACCCATTTAGCCAGAAGAAAGGCGACAAAAAGGCCGAAGACGCTGATTACGAGGATAATTCCAAGCAATAAGCCTTCGCTCATAAATAAATCCTTTCTGGAGTAAACCAATTATATTGTTTAATATTAGTGATTTTTTTCACTATTGGAGATAATAAAAAATTTCTGATATAAAGCGGAATGCTGTCCGTCTGGCGACTGTTATTCATCTATAAGATCCAGATTTATCGAGCCTTACAGTTATTCCCAAATCCCTGTTTCAGCCACAAGTTTGCCGAATTTAATTAATTTCTGTTGGCCTGTCAATAGAAAGATTAGTTGATTTTTTGTTTGCTTATGACCAAAAAGACGGGAATCGAATTCCAGCAACCGATTATGCCGTAATTGAATTGCCCAAAGCCAAAATGAAATTATCGAAAAACCTCAAAGGCCCTTGGCCTTATATGAATAGGCTCCCTCAACCACCCAATTATTCATCATAATATCTGAAATATATTGCCCGCAGTTACTGCCGATCTTATTCTCTTCAAGCTCGCCAATGCTGATTATGACTTCATATCCAATAGACCGTAATGTTTCGACTATTTCATAATCGGAATCTTGAGTTTGGAATCGGATATATGAGCGGTATCTGTTTTGGATTGCCTTAGATGTCGGGTTAATGGGCGTAATTTTTATCAAAAAGAGCTTTGGGTCAAAAAAGTGGCTTATAACATCGGGATCAAGGGGCGAATTATCGGCTAACGCAAAATTGAGAGTAATCTTTCTTTTGCCGGAAATAATAAATCTTTCTCCATAGTCGGCAATATTTTTAAAATCCCACTTTCTGATGGGAATCAGCTTATCCCGCAAGATTATATCAGTTGTATGAATGGAAAACTGCAATTGGAAATCGATATGACCATATATAATTTTTCTTATATCAAGTAACTTTTCAAAAAAGTTTTCTCTTTTTTGAGGAGCAACAGTGGAAATACAGGGAATCAATCCGGGAGCGTCGAACCGTTCAGGCAATTCTTCCAACACCGCCAAGACATTAGAATTAAACGACGGCTCTCCCATTCTGGCGAATTGAATCTTAAATTTTTCTGCTGGTATCTTTTGATTCGGATATCTTAGATTTACAAGATAATCAATTTGCGACATAATCTGCGGCTTAGTGAGATGACCGGCAAAAAAACTCGAGGCGTCACAGATTGGGCATTTTACCGGACAGCCGAATGATGTAGAAATAATAATAACCCATTTTTTTTCCCGCGGAATGGGCGGCTCTATCGATTCAACAAATTCGATCATTCTGTTATTGCCATAATCGGCAATATAGACATTGGCAATATCATCACGCCCAACTCTTGACAGTACTTTCATTGTCATCCTTTACGCAATTTTTCAGCTATTTTCATTGCGGCCATGATACCATCGCCGACAGAAATTCCAAGCTGTCGGAAACTCTTGTTTTTTACATCTCCGGCTAATAATAATAAACCTTTTGCTTCATATATATGAATATTTTTCCACAGGTCATCAGGCATAAAATCCAAATTGGGCTTTCTTCCAGTTGCGCCGACAAGATAATCGGCTTGCAAAAGGAAAGCTCCATCCCGACCGATGCAGTTAATTTTCAACTGGCCATTTTCATCAGAAGTAATACCACTAATTTTGGTATTACAAAAATATCTTATGGATTGAATTTTGTCGGCAATAATTTTTAGCATCGGCAAGCATTTTTCGGCATCGCCGCGATTAAGGATGACAATTTCATTATTTTTGGAAAGGTTTATGGCATAGTCGAAAGCCGCATCGCCGGCGCCGACCATAACGATTTTTTTATCTCTGGATTTTCTTATGGGGTAAATTTCATAGAAAACTTGCTGATGTAATTTTGGGGGGATTTCGAAATCATGAAATACTACCGGTTTTGTTCCGGAGGAAATTATAATTGTCTTAGCCTGATATTCATTGTCTTTCGCTTTAATTATAAAAAACCCAGTTTCACATCTAATTTCCTTAACATCATCATATTTAATTCGAATCTGCCATTTCTTGATATGCTTTTCAAATAGATTAATCAGTTTCTCCCCCGATAATCCATTGGGAAACCCGGGATAATTTTCGACGGAATTGGCATTGGCGAGAAGTCCGCCAATACGGTTTCTTTCCAGTATCAGAGGATTAAAACCATTGCGCGCTAATTGTATTGCGGCGGCAATTCCCGCCGGCCCGGCCCCGATTATGACGATATCTTCAAGCATCGGCAATTAGATAAGTTCCGGTGCCCCGATGGGCAAGTAATATTTATGAGTTGATGGGTTTAATTCAGCAGGGCACATAAATTGTGCCCCAAAATTCAAAATGAAATCTTCACTCCACGGTCACACTTTTGGCCAAATTGCGGGGTTGGTCAATATGACATCCACGCAAGACCGCCACGTGATAGGCCAACAGCTGAAGAGGAATAATCGACAATAAAGGCGTGAATATATCCAGCGTATGCGGAATTTGAACCACATGATTGACCCGTTCGGAAATTTCGTTATCACCTATGCTGGCAATGGCAATCAATCGGCCATTGCGGGCCTTGACTTCCGCAATATTGGAGAGGACTTTATCATGCACGGAATCTTTCAGGGCTATGAAAACTACCGGCATGTTCTGGTCAATCAAGGCTATCGGGCCATGTTTCATCTCAGCCGCCGGATACCCTTCCGCATGGATATACGAAATCTCTTTTAACTTAAGAGCGCCTTCTAAAGCAACTGGGAAGTTTATTCCTCTACCAAGATACAGGAAATTGTTCGACTTATAATATTCTTCCGCAATGGCCTTGACTTGAGATTCAGTTTGAAGTATCTGTTCCACCTGATCGGGAATTCTCTGAAGAGCACGCAAAAGGTCAATCCCTTGCTGAGCGGATAGGTGCCTCATTCTTCCCAAAAGTACCGCAATTTGAGCCAAGACCATAATTTGTGAGGTAAAGGCCTTGGTCGATGCCACGCCTATTTCGGGGCCAGCATGAATATAAACCCCACCATCGGTTTCGCGAGCTATTGATGAGCCGACAACATTACAGATTCCGAGGACGGTGGCGCCTTTTTTCTTGGCTTCCCTTATGGCGGCTAAGGTATCAGCCGTTTCACCCGATTGGCTTATTACAAAAAGGAGATCGTTATCCCGAATAATAGGAGAACGGTAGCGGAACTCGGAAGCATACTCGACCTCGACCGGAATTCTGGCCAACTCTTCAATCATATATTCGCCGATTAAGGCGGCATGCCATGATGTTCCACAGGCTGTAATTATTATTCTCTCAACCTGCCTTAGTTGGTCATATTGGAGGTTGAGTCCATTGAGACGCGGAATTCCCTCATCGAAATTCAATCGCCCCCTGATGGCATTGCCAAGGGTTATTGGCTGTTCATGAATTTCTTTTAGCATGAAATGGTCAAAGCCGCCCTTTTCAATCATGTCGAGTGTCCATGAAATCTCTTCTATTTGAGGAGTAATATTTAACTTTTCGGTTGTGGTAATATCATAGCGATCGGCGGTAACTGTAGCAATTTCGCCTTCATTAAGATAGACCACTCTTTTTGTATGCGAGAGGATGGCGGAAACATCGGAAGCAATGAAATTTTCACCGTCGCCATGTCCCAACACCAATGGCGACCCCTGTCTTGCGGCAACAATTTTTCCGGGTTCGTGAGCGCATATCACGGCAATACCATAAGTTCCTTCAACCCGAATCAATGCCGCTCTGACGGCCTCGGTTAAATCGCCTTCATAATGCTGTTCAATTAGATGTACCAAAATTTCAGTATCGGTATCAGTGACAATCCGATGCCCCTTTTTCTCTAAGAGAACCTTTAAGGCCCGGTAGTTCTCTATTATGCCGTTATGTACTAGAGCAATTTCATTTTTGCAGTCAAAATGAGGGTGAGCATTCAAGTCGGTCGGCTCCCCATGCGTGGCCCAGCGGGTATGGGCAATACCGTGCTTTGAATCGTAATTGCGTCCTTCGAGTATCTCCTCAAGGCGATTTATTTTACCGGCTGATTTTATGCCAGTCAAGCCTGCAGACTCAAATAGTACCACTCCGGCTGAGTCATAACCGCGATATTCCAGCCTTTTCAATCCTTCAATTAGAATCGGCAAAGCCTGCTTATATCCGACATAACCGACAATTCCACACATAACCTTTATTCCTGCCTTAAAAGATTCTGCAATTCCTTTTTTATTACATTTGTCAGCGTTTTTGAATCGGTTTCGACTATCAGGCGATAAATCGGTTCGGTATTTGATTTACGAATCTGGAACCATCCCCGCGAAAAATCAAATCTTAATCCATCACGCCTATCAATTTTCAAGTTTTCGAAACTCTTGCGAGCTGACTTCTCCACTTTCTTAAGCTTGCTTTCAAAACCATCAGAAAGCGCCGCTTTCAACTTTATATAATGATATATCGGCAATGTTCCAACCAATTCTGATAAGGATTGTTTTGATTGAGCCAAAAGGCTTAGAATAATGGCCGCGCCGACAAGGGCATCGCGTCCATAATGGAAAGCCGGATAAATCACGCCGCCGTTCCCCTCGCCGCCGATGATAGCTTTATATTTTTTCATGCCGGCAATAACATTCGCCTCGCCTACCGGAGAATAATAGGTCTTACAGTTAAATTCCTCCGCTACTGACTGAGTTACCCGTGAGGTGGAAAGGTTTACCGCCACATTCCCCTTTTTCTTCGAGAGAATATACTTTGTTGCCAACGCCAATGTAAGTTCCTCGCCTATCGGCTTTCCTTTTTCATCAACCAGAGCAAGCCGGTCGGCATCAGGGTCACAGGCCATGCCAAGATCGGCCTTATTTTTTATTACTGCCCGACCAAGCATGGCAAGATTTTCCGGAACCGGCTCCGGCTTATGTACAAAGTTACCATTGCCATCGCAATTTATTCTGATAACTTTCACGCCAAGTTGCTCAAGAAGTCTTGGCAAAACAAATGATCCGGCGCTATTGATGGCATCTATAACGACTGTCAGTCGTGCCTTCTTAATTTTTTGTTGATCTATAATGCCGAGTTTTAGTATATGGTTGATATGTTTGTTGTTCCAAGTTGAGTCAATGGTTAATTTCCCCAATTTATCAAAACTCTTAAAGGCGATTTTCTCGGATGAAAAAATATTCTTAACTCTATCCAATGCCTTCTTGTCAATAAATTCCCCATCTTTATTGAAGAATTTAAGAGCATTCCATTCCGATGGATTATGGCTGGCTGTAATACATATCCCGCCTATGGCTTTAAGCTCTTTGACGGCAATCTCGACAGTCGGCGTTGGCGCTAAATCAATATCTATGACATCCAGTCCAACCGATCGAAGACCGGCGATAACGGCCATTTTATAGATTTCCCCTGATGGTCGACTATCCCGACCAACCACAACCTTCCCCTTTCCCAAATATGTTCCGAACGCCGCCGCATATTTGGTTATCATGATTGGCTCAAGTCCGGCCCCGACTACTCCTCTAATACCGGAGGTAGATATCATCAATTTTTTTTGCAACGTTATCCCCTGAATTATTTGTTAAAATCCTAAACCTATATTACGAAATAAACCTTTTTGTATTCAAAAGTAAATATTTATGATACGATAAATTCGGCATAATTTATTGACAACAGCCGCCCACGGAAATAAATTAATTAAAAAATTCAAATTGCGAGTCATTCATGCCATTTCATATTTACAACGGTCTTTCCATGTTTTATGAAACCTTCGGAACCGGACAACAGGTATTACTTCTAATACATGGTTTGGGCGGGAATGGTTCCGTTTGGAAATATCAAATTGAATATTTTTTGAATAAATATCAAATTGTGACCGTTGATCAATTCGGGCATGGCCAAAGCAGTAAAGATTTGGAGCCGGTTTTTGCGCCGCGAGTTGATGCGGAGGCTATTTTATCTCTAATGAAAGAAAAATTCAACACTCCATATTATGTCATTGGACACAGTTTTGCCGGCCTAATCATGGCGGAGATGATTAATATCGGCGATAGTAATCTCAAGGGAGTAGTTCTTGTAGATTGCACTTATCAGGGGTATAATGATGTTTTAACGGCTCGGGAGGCTTTTGGCCAAAATATGATTGCGCTGAATGGCGTGAATCTTCACCCTGAAACGGAACGATGGTATAAAGAATTAGTTGGTCCGATAGTAACGCCTGATGATTTAAATATGATTCTCTCTTCGCTTCAAAATTGTGAACCTCGATGGCTATTTGAATCGGTCGCCGGGTGCAAAAAATACGACTCCAAATATCCCCAAAGGACAATACCTATAAGAGATGGTCTTTCTATCTTTATACTGGAAGCCGACCGTGGCGTGGGGAGCAATATCCGGAAATCATGGATAAATCATTTTAGGATGGCGGAGTACTATCTATTTGAGAATTCGTATCATTTCTTTTTTGTAGTAGACCATGAGAAGTTTAACCGTCTATTGGCAAGATTTCTTGATGAGTATAAATAAAGTAGGTCGAGCCCCTTATGGGCTCGATACTATATCTAAGCAGTAAGCGCCTTCACCATTCGGCTATGAATATGGGCATTGCTTGCAATAATATATTTGCCATATATAGAATATCTGCCGCCCGTAAAATCGGTCACTTTGCCACCGGCTTCTTGAACAATCAGAATTCCGGCCGCCGTATCCCAAGGGGAGAGCTTCAGTTCCCAGAAAGCATCAAGCCTCCCACAGGCAACATAACATAAATCAAGCGCGGCTGAGCCGGGGCGTCTGATTCCCCGCGCCACTTTGGCAAAGCGGGCGAAATTATCCAGGTTATCGTCATCAGAAGCGCCAATATCATAGGGAAACCCGGTGGCCAAGAGCGCTCTGGATATATCTTTTTCCACGGTTACTTTATTTCTTTTCCCGTTGAGAAAGGAGCCGCCCTGCCGAATTGCATAAAATAGCTCATCGTGAAGAGGATCATAAACAATGCCGACTATTATGTTCCCCTTATATTCCAATGCGATGGAGACACAATAAAAGGGAAATCCGTGCGCAAAATTGGTAGTCCCATCAAGCGGATCGATAATCCACTTAAACTCGGAATTATTATTTTTTGCCGACTCTTCCTCAGCCAGTATCGAGTGCTCTGGATATTTTTTTTCTATGGCCCTGATGATAAAATACTCGGAGGCGAGATCAGCCTCGGTAACAAGATTGACCCTGCCCTTAAAGCTAATCTTGTTGGAAACCCGCGCTTTCCTCTGCAAAATTCCGCCGGCCTTAACGGCAGTCTCCTTGGCAAAATCCAAATATCTTTTCAAATCACTATGGGAAATCATATTACTATCCCACCGCCTTTAGATCCTCATCCCTGAATTGCATCTGATAAAGTCTATAATAAATGCCCTTGCGTTGCAGAAGCTCTTTGTGATTACCCATCTCTCGCACCTCGCCATGATGAAGCACTATAATCTTATCCGCCTTTTCAATCGTTGAAAGGCGGTGGGCTATGATTATGGCGGTCCTATTTTCAAGCAATCTATCAAGAGCCTTTTGAATCATTTTTTCCGTAGCCGTATCCACGGAGCTGGTGGCCTCATCAAGCACCAATATATTCGGATTAAAGGCCAATGCTCGGGCGAATGATAATAATTGCTTCTGTCCCGTCGATAAAGTCGCACCGCGCTCTTTAACCTCAGAATTTAACCCACCTTCCTTATTAATGACAAAATCGTGCAAATTTACTTTCTTGAGAGCCTCAATTATCTGTGCATCAGAGATATTATCATTGCCCAGTCTTATATTACCGGCATAATCGCCGGAGAAGATAAAAACATCCTGAAGCACCAATCCCAATTGTGAGCGGAGAATCTCGTTCGACATTCTATTAATCTCAATGCCATCCAGTTTTATCGACCCTTTCTGATAGTCATAGAATCGGAACAACAGCGATATCAGCGATGTTTTCCCGGCGCCGGTGGCTCCTACAATAGCTATTTTTTCTCCCGACGATACCGAAAAGGATAAATTCTTCAGCACATAATCATCATTATTATAGGCAAACCAGACATTTTGAAACTCAATCTTGCCTTCAGATTTGGCAGGTTTTGGGCCGTTGACAACAGGAATGATTTCGGGTTCAGTATCAAGTAGTTTAAATATTCTTTCCGAAGCCGCCATCGATGACTGAAGAATATTATACTTTTCCGAGAGGTCGCGAATCGGATCATAAAATCTTTGTACTAGTTGAATAAAGGCGACCAGCTCACCAAAGGTCAAAACCCCCGCTCCCACTTGGAAGCCTCCATAATAAAGAAGTATCGCAAGGGAAATAGAGCTTATTATTTCAACGGCCGGAAAAAAGACGGCATAATAATAAACGGATTTTAAATTGGCCTGTCGAAGATCGGCATTGATGGAATTAAATTTATTTAAAACCGCCTTCTCACGAGTAAAGAGCTGGATAACGTTCATACCGGTGACATGTTCTTGAGTAAAAGCATTCAACCGGGCGATTCTGGTCCTGACATCACGATAAATAGCCCTAACTTTCCCTCGAAAAATGGTGGTGGCAATGATAAGCAACGGCACCACCGCAAAAGTAAAAAGCGCCAGCCGCCAATTGTAATAGAGCAGGGCAATGATAATTCCAATTAATGTTATAATATCGCCAAAAACAGATACAAGGCCGGAGGAAAAAAGTTCATCAAGTACATTAACATCATTGGTCACCCGGGTCACCAGCCGACCGACCGGATTTTTATCAAAGAAGCCGAGATGCAATTTTTGAAGATGTCCAAAAATCTGCATCCGCAAATCATATTGAACCTTCTGCCCAATATACATGGTGATATACATCTGAAGATATGAAAAGATAAATGATCCAAAAAGAATCATCGCCGACCAGAGGGCAATGGTTCCCAAACCATTCATATTTTTGACGGCGATATAATCATCAATGCCGATTTGCACCATCACCGGCAGAAGAAGCTGAAGCCCCGAACCGGCAATCAAGAGGATGATGGCAATTGCCAATGGTATCCGATAAGGGCGGGCATAAGTCAACAGACGGCGCATCAATCGGGCGTCATAAGCCTTACCTATGACTTCTTCTTCATGATAATTATTGTCGGCCATCCTACATCCTGTTTAGTTCTTCTTCCACCAATTGGGTCTTATATAACAAAGCATACCTGCCATTAAGGGAAAGCAAGGCGTCGTGATTACCCGATTCCGCAATTGTGCCGGTTTCCATGTATATAATCAAGTCGGCATCTTTTACAGCCGAAACCCGATGCGAGATTATGATGGCGGTGCGCTTGCTGATTTCTCCCTTTAGGTACATATTTATTAAATGCTCCGTTTCCGTATCGACAGAACTGGTGGCATCATCAAGAATCAATATTTTGGGATTGGTGAGTAGCGCCCGCGCTATAGAAACCCGTTGCTTCTGACCGCCGGAAAGTGTAATCCCCCTTTCACCTACCACCGTTTCATATTTATCATTGAAATTCCCAATATCTTTATTGATTACAGCGGATTCAGCGGCCTTTTGGATCTCCGCCGGATTGGCAAAATCAACTCCAAAAACAATGTTATTTGAAATGGTATCCGAAAATAAAAATGGTTCCTGCGGCACAAAACCGATTTTTGAACGAAGGGAGTGCAAATCCCAATCATTGATATCGATATCATCAATAAAAATTTGCCCTCGAGAAATAGGAAATAACCGGCCTATAAGAGAGACAAGTGTTGATTTTCCCGACGCTGTCGGACCGATAATACCTACGGTCATACCCGCCTCAATCAGAAGATTTATATCATGCAGAACTTTTTTCCCATTGTAAGCAAAGGAGAGGGCTTTGCATTCTATTTTTCCCTGCAATTCGGATTTATTATGAGATATGCTTGAAGATTCTATGGCAGGCTTTGTGTATAGAATTTTGTTTATTCTATCCAGTGATGCCGTCCCGCGCTGATACATCGAAATTACCCAGCCCAGCGCAATCATTGGCCATATTAAAATAGCCAGATAGGTAAAGAAGGCGACCAGAGTCCCCAAACTCATTTCACCAAGAACAACTGCTTTGCCCCCAAAATAAAGAACAAAGATATTTACGGTTCCGGCCAACATGAAAAGCAAGGGATAAAACATGCTGTATATCCGTATCATTCCCATATTCAGAGAGATATATTTCTCGTTGTGCGCTGAAAAGCTCTTCATCTCGGAATCTTCTTGATTGTAGGCGCGAATTACTCTTACACCGGAAAGGTTTTCTTGGACTTTTGACGTTAATACTGCATAATAATCCTGTATTTTCATAAACTGTTTATGCACTATCTGCCCGAGTCTATTAACCAGAATGGATAATATCGGAAGAGGGATGAGCGATATCAGAGTCAACGATGGCGATAGATATAGCATAAAACTAATGGCGGTAACAGCTGTGACAATGGTATTGCTCATCTGCATTATGCCTGGGCCAATCATCATTCGAACAGCCTCAATGTCATTGGTGGCACGGGCCATTATATCACCGGTACGAGTATTATGATAGAACGACGGATTTAATTTCAAGAGATGCTCAAAAAGGTCGCTACGCATGTCATATTCAATTTTGCGGGACATCCATATAAGGGTTCGCCGCATGGAAAAGCGAAAAAAACCTGAGATAACAGAAAATAGAACCATTAAAAGCGCTATTTTCAGGATTTCGTTTGATGGAGAATGATTTTCAAGCCGATCAAAGGCCAATTTGAGCAGATATGGATTTAGGAGCATAATGATATTGCTCCCCAAGACCGCAACCCCGCCCCAAATCAAGTATCGCCGATAGCGACGGAGATATTTATAAATAATGGCGAACCGCTTATTGTCAGAGTTATTTTCGGACATAATCAAGCCGATAAGCGCCAATTAGGATAATGGATCCGGATGACAGTATGATTTATTTTACCAAGCATATTCGCTGAATAAGATAATAAATTTTGCGCAAGGCCGCTCGAAAATTTGCGAAAATCAATTTTATAATTTTTCAGCAGTATTTAATGAACCTTACCCACAATTATTATACCAATTCTTGAAAATTGTGTCGGTTTTGCGCGCCAGCAGTCTCAACCTGTCGCTACTCCTGCCGGTAATTGGTTCAGAAAAAGTCGGGACGCCGCTTTTTGGAGTGACAGAAATCTTGAGAATTAATATATAATAACGTCGAAAATCATAAAAATCGATTGACAAAACCTGTTAAAATCTATAATTTATTATAGAGATTTGCCGGAGAGGGAGTTTGTAAGAATCATAAAAAGCACGTCTTACCAACCCGACAAATCAATACCTTACAACTGGTATTAGTAATTTAGCTACAAATATATCTACGGCTAAGGACCGGCACGGTCTGAAATGGTATGTGAGAGTTCTTTTTTGAGGACATTGCTTAGCCACAAATCGGATTTTCCTCGGCTAAGGTATAAAAGCCGGTCTGGTATTACTTTTGATGATGTCGCAAAAATTATATAGGCTCTTTACCAACCCATAACCTGTTTGGAGGTACTATTATGCTCAAAAAGCTCTTCATGATCTCCTTCGCTCTCATCTTTATCTTGGTGGCGGTTATCATGGCCGCGCTTGAAGATAAGCCGAAGGCTGTTCAGATTTCCGAAACCACAGGGGATCTGACTTTCCCGATGGTAAAATCTGCCTGCTCTTTGCAGAAACATAACAACATGCCCGGCGGTTATTTCCCGGGATATACTAATAATATGGCTACCGTCACCTTTCTTAATCCCGGTATATGCGCTCCTCCGATATATCCTTTTGAAATTCAATCAATTGCATTTACTCTATTCGATCCGGGCGGATGTCAATGGCCGGTGGTGGTAGATATTGTGGTTTATGATATGGCCAACCCGGCCGACAGCTGTGCCGGCCCCGGCGCCGAAAAATGCCGTTTCACTATTACATGCGCCCAGGCTCAATTTGGCTATCCCACTGTCGGCACTGCGGTTTTCCCAACGCCTTGTTGTGTCAATGGTCCTTTTTATATTGGGGTCCAATATAATGACCAGGGACCAGGTCCTTTTCCTTCAATAGTTTTTGATAATAATCCGGCGCCGGCTATATGCGACAATTGGATATATTCGCCAACTAATTGGGTTGAATGGTATAACTTCTGGACTGCACCTGTTCCCGGTTATCCCATATTTACCGTTTTAGGCGAAACCAACTCCGCCAATTGCCGGCTTGATACCTGTGAATATTATAAAGCCGCTTATCCGGATTATGCGCCGGTAGGGGTGCCCGATTTTGACCAGAAACAAGACAACTGGTTTATCGGAATGCCGCCACAGCAAACCTGGACTCATTGCGGTCCGGTGGCGTTGGCGAACTGCCTCTGGTGGTTTGATTCCAAATTCGAGACATGCACTACCCCACCGCCTGCTATTTGCAATAATTACCCCTTGGTAAATCCTTATGGATTATGGGATGACCATTCTGCAAGCAATGTAATGCCATTCGTTGATTCTTTGGCCCTATATTGTCAAACCAATCTTGGCGGAATATCTGGAACAAATGTTTTTGCCTTGGCGACCGGCGCCCAGAATTGGATAAATAATGCTGGATTGGCCGCTTGGTTTAATATTCGCGTTATGCCTCTCGATCCGGCTTTTAATTTTGAATTCATAAAGGCAGAAGTCCTAAGAAGTCAGAATGTAATTCTCCTGCTGGGATTCTGGCAGGAAGTCGCCCCCGGCTACTGCGAGAGAATCGGCGGACATTACGTGACAGCGGCCGGAGTTTGCACCGACCCAGCCGATTCGGGACTATGCATTTCTGACCCATATTTTGATGCCAATGAGGGAGAACCGCCTGCCGGTTCCGCTCATGGTTCCAATGTTCATAATGACGCCCAATTTATTTCCGGCCCACATGGGACTATGCATCATGACAGATATGATGTAATCCCAACATCCTGCCAACCGACCGGAGGTTATCCATTCCAGATGGAATTTGCCAATTATCCGGTTGGACCCCAAGATGCCATGTATTTCTATGGAGCCAACCAGTATGATCCTTCTGTCCCACCCGTTCCGCCCAGTGGAGCCCTGATTCACACTATTTTGGAATTTGCAGTTATTATATGCCCTGAGGCAGACACCGATGGGGATGGGATTCCGGACTCTCAGGACAATTGCCCGAATATTTATAACCCGGGACAAGAAGATGTCGATCAGGATGGGGTCGGCGATGTCTGCGATAATTGCCCAAGTAATTATAACCCGGGACAAGAAGATGTCGATCAGGATGGAGTCGG
>JAGVEJ010000136.1 GCA_020058225.1 Candidatus Zixiibacteriota bacterium
AATTTTTTGCCTCGTCTGAAAATGATTCCGGAAATAGCAAATATCTTCTGCGCTACATCGAATCCGGTGGAAGTGATTATCGCCGAAACCGACCATGGCAGGGGAGTTTTGGGTGTGATTGATGGTTTCATGCCCAAAGGTATAGAAGAAGAAGAAGACAAGCAAAAACGGCATAAATTTCTCCGCGATATCGGGTATAAAAGGTAAATATTCATAACAGAATAATTGTAGGGGTTTGATTTATCAAACCCTATGATGCAATGAAAAGAGAAGCGTCAGGTGAGACGAAACTTTTTTGACTTATGAGACAGACTCGAGACACCTGACGCCGCCGCAAAAATCTTTATACATGCGCCGGCAGTCCGCCACGGTGGGTCGGATACAGAATTGATAAGGCCTATTCTGTCAATCCGGAGACAAAGATTAATTTTCATTACTGGCAAAATATATCCTTGACAATATTATATAATACTTTATAATGCCGATAAATACCATATAATACATTATATAATGAAAGGATGCTATATTATGCCTGATTCTACCAAATTTTTCACAACGGCCGAAATCGCCGCCATGCTAAAAATGAATCCTCAGGTTATCGCCCGCAAACTGCAGAAGGGCGAGATCACTGCCTACAAAATTGGAAAAGATTGGCGCGTTTCTGAAGAAGGGCTTATGTCTTGGCTGGAACAACACTCCAATCAGGTTGTGAAAGACCCAGGGGCGCATATCGTAAAGAATTTTCTGAAAGATGGAAAAATCCCCCATTTGCCGGCCCAGCGAAAGAAACGTTGCTATTTGCTTGAATATATCCTACGCCGTTTTGAACTTGGCCGGGTATATTCCGAAAAAGAGGTCAATGAAATCATCAAGGAATATCATGAAGATTTCTGCACGGTAAGACGAGAGTTCATCATGTCAAGAATGATGACACGCTCTTTAGGGAAATATATGCGCAACAGCAGTTATATTTTTCAGGAGTAAATTATATTATTTCCCATATTTTTTCCGAAAAGAACATGGCCATGTAGGGGTTTAATTTATCAAACCCTCCCTATTTTCGGGCATGTAGAAAAATGCCTGCCGTCAATTGCGAGCTGAAATCCCCGAGGCATTGCGAGGGGTTTCGACGATTCCTTTACAAGTAGCCGACTTTCCGGAGAATCGGCTACTATATGGATCGACTCATTTTCTCAATTCAAGAAATCCCCGCTTCCTGTCGAAAATCCTATCATAAGGTAATTTTTCACACTATGAGGATTTTATTATGTCTCTTTTGATTGAAGTTATCGAATGGATGAATCCAAGTGGCGATGAAATGATTCATCGTATTCCGCAGGAGGGTTCCGCCGATTTTAAACTCGGCGCACAGTTAATTGTACGCGACAGCCAAATGGCTATGTTTTTCAAAGATGGTCATGCCGCCGATTCATATACCGTGGGGCGTCATACCCTCACCAGTTATAATATTCCTATCCTGACCAGATTGTTATCATTCCCCTTTGGATTTACTTCCCCATTTAGAGCTGAAGTGTATTTTACCAATCTTAAGGTTTTCACCAACCTGAAATGGGGGACCAAACATCCGGTTACTTTCAAAGACAGCAAACTTGGATTGATTCGTCTCCGCGGCCATGGTACCTATACCGTTCGGATTGATAAACCGATTCTCTTTTTGAACTCCATTGTCGGGCGTCAGGCCAGATATACCACCGATGATATTCAGGATTACTTACGCGATGTTATTATTGCCCGTATGAATGACCTTTTGGGCGAAAAACTGGATACCATACTTGATCTGCCTGCCACATACACCGAATTGGCGGCTGAATTCAAAGAAATCGTAAAAACCGAGTTTGAAAAATATGGTATGGCATTGGTCGATTTTTATATCTCATCTATCACTCCTCCTGAAGAAGTCTCTCAAATGATCGACCAACGTTCTGGCATGGAAGCCGTTGGCGATCTCGATAAATTTCTCAAATTTGAAATGGCAAAAGGGCTGGGTTCAACTTCGGGCATGGGTCCTGCCGGCGCCGGAATGGGTATGGCGGCCGGAGTTGGAGTCATGATGCCGGCCATGATGAGCAAGGTTTTTTCGCCGGAGCAGGCCGAGCTAACGCGAACGTCGATTGCGACTGTTATCTGTCCTAAATGCCATGCCGAGACTCCGGAACAATCGCGTTATTGTTATCGATGCGGACATCAGATGTTTGTCCAGAATATCTGCCCATCATGCAATAAGGAGCTTCCCACTGAAGCCAATTTCTGCCTGTTCTGCGGATTTAAGCTTGATGCCAAGGCTAAATGTCCCCACTGCTCGGCGGAGATGATTCCCGGCTCAAAGTTCTGCGGCAACTGCGGCAAATCGGTGACGGGTGATGCTGACAGCAAAGCCTAAACCCAAAAGAGGATTTTTTATCGGCGTCACCTGCCCGGGTTGCGGGGGGACGCTGGAACTTGCGGAAAATTTCTTTGTGCTGACCTGCCGATACTGCGGGTCAGCGCTTAGAATCACAAAGCCGGATATTCCGCCTGCATATCTCATTCAAAGCAAAGTATCAGGCGCTGAAGTTCGGTTTCACCTTGATAGATATCTCAAGGAAAACTCTTTTCCATTAAGCGGCTCTGGATTGGAAATTAGACCGGTCTACTATCCTTATTGGAAAGTATCCGCTATGGTGCTGAAACTTCGTAACCGCATCGAAGAAAGGGAACTTATTCCCGATGAAACTTATGATTCATACAACACTGATATGAATAACAGCAAAATCCGGCAAAGGAAAACGGAAATTGCCCTCACCCCATTTATGACCACCTTTGCCGCCGGACAGCCGCGCGATGATATCCCTTATTCCATAGGCATGAGGACTGAGTATATCAAAATGATCCCCTTTGCTCAGGAAAATATCGAAGAGAATTTTGAATGTTTACCGGTGATCAAATCATGGGACGACATGCAAAGCAATTTAACCAGAAATGTAGATACGGTCGGCAAAATTACTCAGGCTGATTTCGGAAAAAATAAGACAGAGCTGTTCAATCCCAATGGCTCGCTTGTTTATTTCCCATATTATATGGCGGATATTTCTATTGGGGGCAAATTGCATAGAATTATCATTGATGGAATAACTGGCCGAGTCGCCATTGATAATATTTTGACCGAAATTCCCGAAGAATCCCCAATCGTACCAAAAACCCCTTTCGAATTTGGCAAACTGGGAGTGGAACTGCACCGATGCACTAATTGTGGATTTGATTTACCCACAAAACAGTCCTATATCTATATCTGCCATAACTGCCGACAATTAACATTGCTCGAAAAACACACCTTGCTTCAAAAATCTATTTTGTCGGCGAATATGACAGATTCCGGTAAATCCGAACAATATTTCCCCTTCTGGGCATTGAAACTTCCCCAGGGTTCCGGCAGGAAACTCCAGATTCTGTTTGGAGGCATATATCAATCCGATTATCTGGTGATTCCCGCCTTTCGGGTGGCTAATTTTGAAGCTTTGCATCGATTAACAAAAAGAATATCCGCCGGTTTTGCCAAAATGAAATTTTCGGAAATTGATGAATTCGGCGCCAACTTTATGTCGGTGACTCTTGGCCCCAATGAAGCTTTGGCATTGGCTCAAGTAGTTATTTACCGTGAAAAATTGTCCAAGAATACCAATGCAACTTATCAGAAAAACGAATTATCGCCGATGGAACTTTCTTTGTTCTTTGCTCCATTTCATCCCGACAATTATTTCTATGTTGATTCCGTGCTAAATGCAGTGACATTTGAAAAAACGCTGGTGGATTAAGATAAAATTCTTCCTCCGCATGGCCCCAAATGATTGTTTTTTTGTAGGGCAGGATTCCTTGTGCGCCTGCCACTTGGGGAAAGGCGCGAGCGTAAGGGCTCACACACCCTACATGCTTTTTCAACAAGCCCCTTGCGGGGTATTGAAAAAGTGTATGTTATGGCAATTATGCTCATTTCCGTCAAGAGCCGGAGCCGACGGCCAAGTTCATTGCCGTACCACGATTTGTCATCCCGTGCTTTGAGAGGCTGTGTCATAATTATTAATTTGGTATGGTATTAGATATTTATTAAACTGTTTTTATCATTGTAAATTAAGGAGTATTGATAAATGGCCTATAAATGTGGAGAGCGTCATCAAATTGATTTGCTGCCGGCCTGTTTGGAGGATTACGTTTCCCTTGATGATCCGGTTCGGGCCTATGATGCCTTTGTCGAACAATTGGATTTTGAGGGATTGGAGATATCCTTGGCTAGCGATCAAGTAGGGGCTCCGGAATATGATCCGAAAGCGATGTTGAAGTTGTTGGTTTATGGCTGTTCGTATGGGATATATAGGTCGAGGAAGTTGGAGCGGGCGACCTATCATAATCTGAGTTTCATATGGCTTATGGGGGGCTTGAAACCGGATCATAAGACGATCTGGCGCTTTCGGGAGAATAATAGATCTTCGATGGAAAAGGTATTGAATCAATGTGCCCGTTTTTGTATTCGTTTGGGATTGATCGAAGGGAATACTTTGTTTTTAGATGGGACACGGATAAAGGCGAATGCCTCGGATAGTCGGAGTTGGACGAAGAAGCGTTGTGAATGGTATTTGAAGAAGGCAGAGAAGCGGATATCTGCGCTACTTGATGAGTGTTCGACCTTGGATGGAAAGGAGTCTGGGGAAGGTTCTTTGGTTGGTCTTGAAGGGGAATTGCGGGATACAAGGAAGATGAAGGAGAGAGTTGCGGAAGTGATGGGGGAACTTGAGAGGAGTGGACGGAATCATATAAACACGACCGATCGAGAGAGTCGCTTGATGAAGAGCGGTGACGGGTATGTCGTTGGGTATAATATGCAGGCGGTAGTTGATGACAAGCATGGTTTAATAGTGCATGCGGAGGTTGTGGATGAGAGCACTGACATTCATCAGTTTAGGAATCAGATAGAACAAGCCAATAGTGTTTTGGGGGGGACTTGTAAGGTTGCCTGTGCGGATTCTGGGTATGCGAATATGGAGGAGTTGAAGGGAGTAGAATCCCAGGGGATAAAGGTGATCGTTCCCTCACAGATGCAAGCCTTGCATGAACCGACGGGTCCCTTTCATAATGACAAATTTATCTATGATAAGGATCGTGATTGTTATATATGTCCGGAAGGGGCGTCATTGTGTTATCGGAAGACGGATTACGGGGCTGGTAAGAAGGCATATCAGGTTAAGAAATCATCAATATGTCGTAGCTGTAAGCATTATGGGCGCTGTGCGAAGTCGAAAGAGGGGCGAGCGATCGTCAAGCTGATTGATGATGAATCGAAGAGGCGGT
>JAGVEJ010000204.1 GCA_020058225.1 Candidatus Zixiibacteriota bacterium
AAAATAAATAATAAAAAAGTTATTAAAATGGCAATTATACAAAAAAAGTGTTACCTATCTGCCCGGTCTAATGTGTTACCTATGTCCCAATCTGTTCAAAGGCACCAAAGCATGAGGGCGCATGCCATGCGCCCTTACGATTGCCCACCGCAAGGAGGCTATTGAAAAACCTCCAATATTTCGGTGGGGATTTTGATATTTAATTGGGTTTGACAGCGTTATTGGTAAAGATTAGATTAGCAGACGAGTAAGCCTGAGGCGTACAAGTTAAGTAATTTATGAATAGCAGACTTATAATTGGCCAATATAAACCCTCGAATTCATTTGGGCATAGCCTCGACCCACGGGGAAAAATATTTGCGGTTCTATATTTAATGATTATTTCAATTTTTACATCATCACCGATATTTTATTCCTTGATAATTCTTGGCCTGCTAATAATGCTCTTGCTGTCGGATGTCTCGTTGTCGGCAATGGCAAAAAATGGAAAACCGTTTGTGTTTTTGGTGGGGATTACGGCGTTGTATCATCTTCTATTCTCGGCACGCGACACTAAGACTCTTTTTGAGATTATGGGATTTAGATTAACCGAGGGCGGAGTAGAGATGGCCTTGAGTTTTTCGCTGAGGGTTTTGGTGTTTGTGGCGCTGGCGTTTTTTATCTCATTGACAACATCGCCGTCGGATATTGCCGAGACATTGGTTAATTGGCTTAAGCCATTAAAACGGATTGGAGCGCCGGTAAATGATATTGGGTTGATTGTTTTTATTGCCATGAGATTTATTCCGGTTTTGGCCGAGGAGTTTGAGACAATCAGGAAAGCTCAAGTTGTGCGGGGTGTCAATTTTTCTGGGGGAATAAAGAATCGCGCCCGGAAAATGACAATTCTTCTGATACCGGTTTTTCAATCGGCGATACGTCGCGCCGATGACTTGGCACTAGCGATTGAATCGCGGGGATATATCAGCAATGCCGAAAGAAGCTCGCTTAGGGTTTTCCGGTTTGGAGTTCAGGATTGGCTGTTTGTCCTCTTGGCAATGGTTATCACCACCATTCTGTTTGTATTGACGGGGGAGATGAATTGGCTGAAATAAATATCCGACTTGATATCCAGTATAAAGGGACGGACTTTGCCGGCTGGCAGTTTCAACCCAATGAGAAAACAATTCAAGGAGAAATAGAAAAAGGTATTTACCAAGTAACCGGAAAGAAAGTTAGTTTGATTGGGGCCGGAAGAACCGATGCCGGAGTGCATGCGCTTGATCAGGTTGCCAATTTTAAGATTGACCATAATTTGCCTCCCGAAAAATACAAAGATGCTCTTAACTTTTATTTGCCGAAAACCATTGTGGTTGCAAATTCATATCAAGTGGCGAATGATTTTCATGCGCGTAAATCGGCGCTATGGAGGCATTATAGATATATTATCAACAGGCATAGAACGGCGTTATATTTTGATTATCATTGGGAATGTCAATACCAGCTTAATATTGAAAGAATGAATCTGGCGGCGGGAGAAATTATCGGCATACACGATTTCTCCGCATTTTGCACGGTGGCATCACAAAAAGAAAATAATAATTGCGAGATTTATTTTTCGGAATGGAATGCAGAAGACGGTCTTCTCATTTATAATGTAGAAGCCAATCGATTTCTTCATAGCATGGTTCGATCGCTGGTGGGGTTGATGGTCGAAGTCGGTCGGGGAGAGGAATACTTGACTTTGACTAATTTTAAGGATATTATGGACGCTGGCGACCATACCAGAATCAAACATGTCGCCCCGGCCAGAGGATTATATCTGGTGGAAGTTGGTTATTAGGATAAAAGATGAGGTACAGGGATGAAAATTTTCATTGATACAGCCAATTTGGATGAAATAAAAGAAGCCTCGGCTATGGGGGTGATTGATGGTGTCACCACCAATCCATCCTTGCTGGCCAAGGAAAAAATGCCATACCGACAGTTGTTGAATGAAATCTGCAAGGTTGTTCCCGGACCGGTTTCGGCGGAGGTTATTGCTATTGATGCCGATGGGATGGTGAGGGAAGCATTGGGACTGGCAGAAATTGCCGACAATATCACAATAAAAATACCTACCATCAAAGAAGGTTTAAAGGCCATTAAGACGTTATCTGATAGGGGAATTAAAACCAATGCGACGCTTTGTTTTTCGGCATCACAGGCTTTACTTGTGGCAAAGGCTGGGGCAACGTTCGTGTCCCCATTTGTAGGGCGGCTGGATGATGTTTCGCATTATGGAATGGATTTGATTTCGCAGATAGTACAGATTTACGGCAATTATGCTTTTGCAACGGAAGTTTTAGTGGCATCAGTAAGAAATCCGCTTCATTTAGTTGATGCGGCGATGATGGGAGCCGATGTGGCGACGGTACCGTTTAAGGTAATAGAGCAGTTGATAAAACATCCTTTAACCGATGTGGGATTGCAGAAATTTCTTGAAGATTGGGAGAAAGTGAACAAGGGATGATTGGCAGATACACACTCCCCGAAATGGGAGAAATTTGGGAAGAAAATTCAAAATTCAGATATTGGCTTGAAGTTGAATTGGCCGTTTGCCGGGCCATGGCCGAGTCAGGGCTAATCCCCAAAAAATCACTTCGAAATATTCTAAAAAAGGCCAACTTTGACATTAAGAGAATCAATGAGATTGAGGCCATTACCAATCATGATGTAATTGCTTTTCTTTCATCAGTTGCGGAGTATGTCGGACCGGATTCGAAATATATTCATTATGGGATGACATCGTCGGATATGCTTGATACGGCGCTATCACTTCAGATGAAGAAGGCGGCGAAAATTATTGATAAGAAGATTGCTGAGGCTTTGGGAAAAATAAAACAGCTGGCCCTAAAATATAAAATGACTCCCATTATAGGTAGAACTCATGGAGTAATAGCGGAACCAACCACACTTGGTTTGAAATTTGCCGTTTGGTTTACTGAACTGGAGAGAGGCAGGGAGAGATTTAAGCAGGCCGCTGAGATGGCGGCGGTTGGAGCGATTTCCGGCGCCGTTGGCAATTTTGCCAATATTGATCCTAAAATTGAAGTTAAAGTCTGCCAGATTCTTGGATTGGGCGTAGATAAGGTCTCCACTCAGGTTATTCAGCGGGATCGTCATGCGGCCTATATTACGTCCTTGGCGTTGCTGGCATCATCCATGGAGAAATTTGCCACCGAAATAAGGAATCTTCAAAGGACGGAGATAGGGGAATTATCCGAAGGTTTTGCCGAAGGACAGAAGGGATCATCAGCAATGCCGCATAAACGGAATCCCATTACGGCAGAAAGATTAACCGGATTAGCAAGATTATTAAGAGGATATTCGATATCGGCGATGGAAAATATTCCCTTATGGCATGAGCGGGATATCGCCCATAGTTCGGTAGAAAGGGTAATCATTCCTGATAGCGCTATTGCGGTTGATTATGGGTTGAAGATATTCAATGATATTTTAGAGCGGTTGGTGGTCGATGAAAAGAGAATGCTCGAAAATATATATCGTAATGGAGGAATTGTATTTTCGCAAAGGGTATTGCTGAAATTGACGGAGGCCATAGGGAATCGAGATAAGGCATATAATATCGTTCAGAGAAATGCCATGAAAGCATACGAGGGGATGAAAGGATTTCATGAATTGGTGAAAGGGGATAAAGAAGTTGCCGCATATATCGAGGCAAATGAAATAGATAACTGTTTTGATTTAGAGTATTACTTGAAAAATGTGGGTAAAATATTTAAGAGGGTTTTTGGGAAATGATTGCCGCCAGTGGATTGAAATTTATCCTCGCGGGGACTTTCCTTACCATTCTTTTTGGTCTATGGGCGGCGGGCAAAGACTCAATGCTATTGCTATTGATAGCCATTTTATTTGCGATTATCTCACTTTTTCTGATATTTTTTTATAGGAATCCGGTTAGGATTATTCCATCTGATGGAGATTTGATTCTCTCCATAGCCGATGGCCGAGTCTTATCTGTTGAAGATGTCCAAAATGATTATATCGGAGGGCTGGGGAAGAAGGTTTCGATATTTCTCTCGGTTTTTGATGTTCATATCAATAGAATCCCGATAGGGGGAAAAATTGAATATGTAAACTATAATCCCGGCAAGTTTTTTAAGGCATTTGAGGATAAAGCATCAACGGATAATGAACAGACAGAAATTGGCCTTGATTTTGGCCGGGGCAAATTAGTATTCAAGCAGATTGCCGGAATTTTGGCAAGAAGAATTGTCTGTAATTTGGAAAAGGGACAAAAGGTCAAGTCGGGAGAGCTTTTTGGAATGATTCATTTTGGCTCGCGGGCGGAGCTATTTTTACCAGATAATATTGAGGTTTTGGTAAAGAAGGGCGATAAGGTTAAAGGGGGGGAGACATTAATTGGTAGAATCATCAAGAGATGAAATTAAGATATTAAATGGAAGTCGGCAATTTTAGAGGAATATTTCCCGGCACATTCACCATGGGAAACATGGTATGCGGGTTCATAGCCATTATATCTACATTTGAAGGTGAATATACAACAGCTTGCTGGCTGATAATTCTTGCTGGATTTCTGGACGGACTTGATGGCAAAGTTGCCCGGCTTGCCGGAAGCACTTCCCGATTTGGAATAGAGCTGGATTCATTATCCGATTTTTTGTCGTTCGGAGTAGCGCCTGCGGTTCTAATGTATGTAGTAAAATTAAATGAAATGGGAAAATGGGGTTGGCTAATTAGCGCCGTTTATATTATGGCATCAGGATATCGCTTGGCCAGATTCAATTTATTAGCTCAAACAGAAGAGAAGCGCGACTTTTTGGGATTACCGGTTCCCGGTGCGGCCATGGCTTTGGTAACTTATCTTATTTTTTGTTATCATGTCTGGGGAAAGCTGGAATATGGGGAATATCTTGTTTCGATGGTGATTTTATTTTCGGCATTGATGGTTTCTCAGATTGAATATGACACTATGCCGGACCGTTTTCACACAAGAAAAAACCGTATTAAGCTGATATTTATTTTGATAGCGGCCTTAGCGGCCTTGTTGAAGCCAAGACTTTTATTATTTCCTATTTTTGCTCTTTATATTATAATAGGTCTTGTCCGTGAGGCATATCGATTTTTCTATCTTGGTGTGGGATATGTCAGAAGACGACATGCGGGCGGGCGTGAAGATTTGGAGAAGACAGAAGATGAATAAAAAAGCAGTCGTATATATTAGACTTAAAGATGGGGTTCTTGATCCTCAGGGAATAACAATTGAACGCGCTATACATAATATGGGATTTGATATGGTCTCCTCGGTGCGTTCAGGCAAATTCTTTGAGCTTGAGATTGCCGGAGAAAGTGGGCAGACAGAACAGAAGGTGGATGAGATATGCCGCAAGCTATTGGCCAATCCGGTTATCGAGAATTTTAGTGTGGAGTATGAAAAATGAAGGTTGGGATTGTCACTTTTCCCGGTTCCAACTGTGATTATGATGCCTATCAAGCAATCAAACTTGTAGGAGAAGATGTTGAATTTTTGTGGCATCAATCAACAGACCTACTTGGATCGGACTTAATAATACTCCCGGGCGGATTTTCCTACGGCGATTATCTTCGTTCCGGCGCCATAGCCAGATTTTCGCCTATCATGAAATCGGTGATAAGATTCGCCCATTCCGGCGGACTTATTTTAGGCATTTGCAATGGATTCCAAGTTTTGGTTGAATCGGGTTTATTGCCCGGCGCTCTAATGAGAAACGATCATCTTAGATTTTCATGCAAATATGTTTATCTTAGAGTTGAGCGGACGGATAGCCCCTTTACGTTGGATTGTCCCGAAAGCGCCATTCTTAAAATCCCGATTGCACACAAGGATGGCAACTATTATAATTTTCACGCTGATATTGAGGAATTAAAAAAGAGTAAGCAGGTTCTATTTAGGTATTGCGACCAAGATGGATATATAACTGAAGGAAGTAATCCTAATGGGTCTATATATAATATTGCCGGCATCTGTAATCATGAAGGAAATGTGGCCGGAATGATGCCGCATCCGGAAAGGGCGGTTGAGATTA
>JAGVEJ010000210.1 GCA_020058225.1 Candidatus Zixiibacteriota bacterium
AATTATCTTTGGCTAAAAAGGACAAAACAAAAAATTAAAAAACGAACCCATTTCCGCATAACTCATTTATAAATAATCAGTTCCAAATGGGTTCGTTTTCGAGCGCCGGCAGTCCGCCGGAGGCGGATTTCCTGCCGGAATTTCCATCACAAAATTATTTCTCCGCCAGCTGATCCTCCAATTTTTGAGCCTTTGTAATCAAGTCCATGAATTCCACAAACTCAGGCGAATCTTTCTTATTAAATATCTCTTTTGCAAGGTCATATACATTAGTCAGTTTTGACCCTTTTGCCCAGTATGATTTTCCAAGTATTTCGGCAAACTCCGCCGCCGCGGCCGCCAGCTTGAAATCATCGCCTCCATCCTCAAAGCGGCTGAAGAAATTTCTCTTGGATACGCTATAACTGACTTCATCGACTTCGTCGTTATCAGGATTTTTGTACCTGACAAACACCGTCGCAACATGCGACGAATTGGAATACTCTCTAAATTTGACTTCATACAGGGCTGTTACCTGATGCCCCGAACCTATTTCGCCGCCGTCTTCTTTATCATCGCGGAATTTATTGTCGGCCACATCGCGGTTTTCATATCCAAGCAGACGATAACTGCGAACTGTGCTGGTGTCGAAATCGACCTGTATCTTAACATCCTTCGCGATTACCTGCAAAGTGCCGGTGAGATTTTCAAGGAATATTTTTCTGGCCTCGGCGATATCATCAACATAGGCATAATGCCCATTCCCTTTGTTGCCCAGCTTTTCCATCAGGATATCGTTATAATTTTCCATGCCAAAACCAACTGTGGTAAGGGTAATTCCTTTTTCCGCATACCCCTTAATCCATGCAAGCAAATCCTCAGCTTTGGTTACGCCGACATTGGCGACGCCGTCAGAACAGAGAATCAGGCGGTTAATTTTTCTATTATCGAAATTTCTTTCCGCCATCTGATATCCCAGCTTTAAACCTTCTTCGGCATTGGTGGAGCCATCAGCATGAAGCCATTCTATCGCCGAAAGGATATCATCGCGATGGGTCAGCGATGTCGGTTCCAGAACCACGCGTCCATGGGAACCATAGACCACAATTCCTACCTCATCCTCGGGCTTGAGATTATCAACCAATATTCGAAGGGCCTTTTTTACAAGACCGAGGCGGTTTTCTATATCCATCGAACCGGAGACATCGATTACAAAAACCAGATTGGCCGGTTTTCTATTTTCCGATTCGATTTTTCTTCCCTGAATGCCGATTCTTAATAATTCGCAATTCTGTCCGAATTTGGAGGGAGTGCCTTCAATATGGACACTGAAAGCCTCATTTCCTGATGATGCATAATTATATCTGAAATGGTTGATAAATTCTTCAGTCCGAACCGCCTCATCCGGCGGAAGATTTCCCCCCTCCAAAAATGAGCGGGTCATCACAAATGAGGCGTCATCGACATCGATGGCGAAGGTGGAAAGATGGTCATCATCGGCATCAATAAACGGATTGGTGCCGTAATCTTTGAAAAACATGGCATCATAAGGTTCGCCATTGACAATAGCCGTGCCGCCATGTGAGGGAGGGTGGTAATTACTCTGTTCCGCGGCGCGGTCGATTCTTATATAAGGTGATGGAGCCAAATTGTATAAGACCTGAACTTTGTTAGAAACTTCATATTTATCAATTTTATCTTTTTCGACTGTCACTTTTATTACTTTGCCCAAATCAGTAGATTCCTTTTCCATTTGAATATTAACTTCCGTGACCATGTTGGCATTGATACTTACTGCCGCAATTTCAGCAGTTTTATATCCGATAGCTGTGAATTTCAGCCGGCATGTTCCCGGTTCGATATTCGTGATTTCAAATAGCCCATTGCTGGCAGTCATTGCCCCAATGTCTGTGCCAACAACCGTAACCGCCACTCCGGCAATGGGGGCGCCGGTTTCTTTATCGGTAACCGTGCCTTTAATTTTGCCGGTAATCCCCGCTAAAATCATAAACGGCAGAACGACAAGGAATAGGATTGCCAATAAAGCCAATTGAATGATTTTGGAACGCATAATAGGCCTCCTTCAATTTTGGATTGTTTTCTGCTTCCGATGGGGATTACAATGGAGTGACGGATTTCTTCCCGATAATATTGAAAATTATTTTGAAGGCGATAAAAAATGCCGAAGGGGGGATTTGAACCCCCACGCCTTGTGGGCACTGCGCCCTGAACACAGCGTGTCTGCCAATTTCACCACTTCGGCAAAGAAAGAGCTAAATAATATATTATAATTTGACTGGAAGCAATAGATTTTTGTCTTTGGGTTATCAAATTCCGATTGCAGTTTTCGACATTATCGGCTAACATAAGTAGAATAGAAGGATTCAGGATTCCCAAAATGCAAAAAATCTTGGAAAAATTTAGAAATATAGATAAAACTGCCATTTTGATCTTTACTGTGGCATTTGTAATTCGACTCGCTTATCTGGCCATTATCCTTCAGCATTCCCCAATTGATAAAATTGCATCGTCTCCTCCGGATACTGTTAGATATATGAATCTTGCAAAAGATCTGGCAGACTTCCAAATATCCAACGAAAGTAATTTGTACATGGTTGGATTTGGCTACAGCCTTTTTTTAGCATTATTGTTTTTGCTCTCAGGCAAGGCTCTACTTTTCACGTTGATATGTCAAATAGTGGTGGCGTCGGTCACCACAATGCTTATTTACAAGATTGGATGTTTGATTGTGAGGAGACGCATATTTGGCATTATTGCGTCGGTGATTAATGCAATTTCGCCAACCGCTCTGTCGCTTAATACGGCATTTTTGTCGGAAACAATATTTTTTGCCTGCATAGTTCTTTCCATCTATACATATTTAAAAGTCATCACTGATCCAACGATAAAAAAATATATTCTCATGGGAATTCTTATTGCCTATGCAACTTTCACTCGTTCTGTGGGACAATTCCTTCCGATAGTATTCATACTTGCAGTTGTAATCACTCCGGCAAAACATTTCATGGTGCCCAAGAAAAGGGTAATCCTATCAATAATTATTTCAATGTCACTTGCTCTAATTTTAATTGCCACCTGGGCTTTTCGGAATTATCTGGTTAATGATACATATGTCGTATCCGGCACAGGTCCGGGGGCTGCCGCGATGTATTTGGGTACTAGTGTCCTGTCCCAGAAATATATTCACAAAGTCTCTTGACCTTTTGCAGGATTGAGTCAGCCGTGGCGGTCCAGACAAAGGGTTTAGAGCTGGC
>JAGVEJ010000161.1 GCA_020058225.1 Candidatus Zixiibacteriota bacterium
ACTCTGCCGCTGTCTCAGAAGAGTCTTCCCCAGGTCTGATCTGACCACTTTATCAGCCTCTTCAAAGTGGTCGTCGATAAATCTTGTCAGCAGACGCCCTGCATATCACATCCTCCTGTATGCCCATACATACCTCATAAAATCAACAAATGTTCGGCAACAAACCCCTCTTCTTGACAGAATGTTATTCATAGCAACCGATATTTTTTCTTGACAGGTGAACATCTGTGCAGTATTGTTTGTTTGGAATTATAGGGGTTTAATTTATTAAACCCGTAAATATGTTGCCAAAGGAGGTAACTTGGTCAAGGAAAGATTAACCGGACGGCAAAGAGAGATTTTCGAATATATCGAGGGGATGATAACTGAGCATGGCAAATCCCCGACTATTCGGGAAATTGGGGAGAAGTTTGATATCAGCTCCACCAATGGTGTGCGGGCGCATTTAGAAGTGTTGATGCGCAAGGGATATATTCGAAGGCAGAAGCTTATTTCCCGCGGAATCGAACTGGCGCGGTCATTGGTCGGACCGGTTAAGAAAGTGCCTCTGGTAGGTGATGTGCCGGCCGGTAATCCGATCACGGCGGTGGAAAATGTCGAAGGGGAAATTGCCATTGACACCAGTTTTATTCCATCGGGAGATATATTTACACTGCGGGTTACAGGGGACTCGATGAAGAACGCCGGTATTTTTGATGGGGACTATGTTTTAGTCAAGAAGCAAAAGGCGGCCGATGCGGGGGATATTGTCGTGGCGGTGATAGGCGATGAGGCAACGGTGAAAAGATATTTCCCGCCGACCAAATCAGGTGCTGATGATGAAAAGGGCAGGGTAAAATTACAGCCGGAGAATGAAAATTACGAACCGATATGGGTTGATAAAAATTCGCCTGATTTTTATATCGCAGGGAAAGTTGTTGGTTTGATGCGGAGGATATCATGAACAATAAGAAGATATTTGGAATGGTCGTTGTTTTGTTACTCATTCCGGTTGGGTTTGAACCGGTGGTGCAGTTATTGAGAGGGATGTTGTAGGTTAAAATCATGTTCCTTGATGGACGTGAGTTGATATTAATATTACTGACGGAGGTATGAAAATGAACGGTATAACCTTCGGAATTATCTGTGGCGCTGTTTTTGGCGTGGTCGATGTTTTAATCATGATACCTCTTAAATATGAGAACCAACGGAAAAAGATCGAAGCCATGACAGCGGCTTTTATTGAACGATTTATGATAGGGTTTTTAATACCCAACGTGCAATTTGGGATTAGCCCTGTGCTTTCCGGGTTTATTTTGGGATTAACCCTTAGTCTCCCGTCGGCAATAATAACGAGGGTGTACATTCCCATAATCGGGATAGGTGCGGCAGGCGGTATTATCATTGGTATTATTGAAAAGGCGATATTGCCGTAATCAAATGAAAGGCCGGGCGCGGGACATTGTATAGATATGGCAAATTAGGATTTTGTAGGGGTTTAATTTATTAAACCCTTGATAAACGGGGGTTTGATGAATCAAACCCCTACAGAATGCAAAAAAGGAGATAAACATCGATGGATGAATCCAAAATAAAAAATGAGGTGTGGGAGTTTGTTCAGAAACTGAATCGTGTCTGGACGGTGGAAAAGGATCCAAACAGGTTAAAAGAATATTTCCATAAAAATATGGTGGCGATTACCGCCACTGATCGCGAACGCCGTGAGGGTGGGGATAGTTGTGTCGCAGGCTGGAGAAATTTTGTAGAGGCCGTTAAGATTTTTCACTGGAAAGAGGTTGATCCGGATGTGCGGTTGTACTGTGACGGCAGGTGTGCGGTGGTGACGTATTACTATGATATTTCTTTTGAAATGGGCGGGCGTAGTATCAAGACCGGCGGGCGGGATATGTTTGTGGTTGTGAAGGAAGACGACCGGTGGTGGGTGGTGGCGGATCATTTTTCGCCGTGGCCGGGCTAAGTAGGGGTTGACCCATGCATCGACTTGCATTGTCGACCTTGACCCTGACTGCCAGAGTCTATTAATCCCAATTGTATTATCCTTGCAAGACAAAAATTGATTCGACTTTGTATAATAGATTGACATCAATCATTATGATTTCTTATAATTTGACAATGAATCGAAAAATATCATTCTTTATTATATTCCTGATAATTTTATTACCCCCTATTGTTTTAGGTAAAGGGAATAAGTTGGAAATTCTGGGATTGAATTTCCCCACGCCAATAATTAACGCCGATTCCGCACCGATAGCCGAATTGAATGGTCTTGGCGCCAAATATTGGCTTGACTCAGGCGTGCAACTCCCGCATGCAGGGCACATTATAACAGAAGATATATTAATCGGTCTATCGCAGGAAGGAAATGTTGTCTTGATTCTGCCATCCAGCGAGCGATGGAAGCCGTTTGTTGACATTGTCCTGCCATCGCTTGTCCGAATGAAATTTACTCCGCCAATTATAGAGGGCAAACCAATTCCATTTATGCTTGCGGCCGAACTGATTTTTTATATTTCGAAAAATAGGACAAATGTTGTTCTTCGTCTTCCATTTATCGACGACATGAATCTTTATACCAAAGAATTAATTGAAAAATCGCTTGAATTAAATGGATTTAAGCTCCCCCAGCCGATTGCTATTGCGCCATACTATAGCAATATCAAACCTACGGTCAATGTAACCGATTACGATTTTGCCATTTTTCTCCTGACGCTTGATACATCGGGGGGGGCTGAGCAGATTTATGAATATTGCAGTTCTAATCATGACATTTCCAAGCTTTTTAAAAATGCCATTCTTTACTCGAAATTCACACCTGCCGCTTATAAGGGGGAAAATATCCCTTCCAGCCTTTTCCTAATTGTGAGATATTTCCCATATCTGGAGTATCCTACCAAAAATTGGCCATTGCCGGATTCTATTCAATCCGCTTATCCATACGAGTTCCTGAGAATTGAACCGGCATTATATTTGGATTCAATCATACATCCGGCTATACCGCTAAATATTCCCAATGGGATAATTCAATGGGGTAGCCATATTTCATTTGTCGATTCCTTAGTGGTTGGAGTTGTAATAGATACTCTTGGCAAAATTATCTCTCACAATTATTACACTCCGACTTGGGATGAGAAAAAAAATATCACCGACACCCTTTTATCCCGACTCCATTTTTTTCCAGCAAGGGAAATTGATAATTCCAAAGCTAATTTTGGCGGCGAGATGGTAATTAGATATGAACCGGGTAGAAACATACGAATTGAAGCAAAATGGATTTCCCCCTTGGCTCAGCCGGAATGTCGTTTAAGAGATTGAATAATATTGTGTTACGAATAAATGGAAGGTTAAGCCGCATCATTGTTGTCGCAAATATTGCGTTTTGCGTTTTCATTACGCTATCAAGCTATTGTTGTAAGTTATTCTGCTGTATTCCATAAGGCCATAAATTGACCTTACTTGACCCTTGATGGCATAATTGTTGATTATTTTCTTATCGGCGCCATTTTTAGCTGGAAGAATTAAAGGTTGCGTGGGTATAATTTATAGAAATGAGGTGAAATGGTGTATTCAAGAACCGAAAGAATTGTGAACCTTTTTTCGGCTATTCTGGTTTTAATAGCCGGGTTTTATGCCATATTTTTTATTCCTATGCGGATATCGACAGGTTTACGAATCTTTCTTGGGATTCTCATTATTATATACTTTTTTTTCAGGATAAGATATTATTTGAGAAGGGTGCGTTCGGAAAATAATAAGGAAGTCGTAGATAAAGATGACCATAATAAAATTCTTGACAAAAGTGGGAATTGAAGTATTATACCGTATTTGATTGTTTTATGGCCTAATTGAGAGGCGTAGAGGTTGGAAAAATGAAAGAAGTGAGAGCGGGAAAAGCAATTTTCGTTTTGGCGCTGATTTTGGCCGTCATTCCATCAGCATTATTTTCGCAGATTTTGAAACAGGAAATCACCAATGCCCTTCAGGCGAGTGATACGGTTCTGGCGGTTGACCTTCTGCAAAAGGAAATAAAACTCGATCCGAGTTTTGGCTTCAATTATTACACTCTTGGACAAATCTATGCCAATCAAGGGAAACTTGACTTGGCTGAACAACAATTTCAATTATCTTACGAAAAGGGGAATAAATTCTTTGATGGGTTATATGCTCTTGGTATGGTTCAGCTGAAACTTGGAAAATTTGATGCCGCTGAGAAAAATTTTGGCGAGGGGCTTAAAAAGTCAAAAGAATTGAAGGCCCAATTTCATAATGGGCTTGGTCTGACCTTTATTGCCAAAGGCGATTATAATGCCGCCGATCGTGAGATGAGGCAGGCTATTGTATTGGATTCGGCCAATGCGGAATTCCATATAAATCTTGGCGACGCCAACTTCATGATGAAAATCTATCCTTTGGCTCTTACCGAATATGAGAAAGCTCTTCAGATTGATACCGCCTCGCTTGAGGTTTATTTTCACATGGCTGAGGCTTGTTTGGAGTTGAAAGATTATACTTGTGCCTTGGAAAAGCTTAAAATAGTCTTAAGAAAAGATTCCACCCATGCCGAGGCCTGGATGAGGGCTGGGGGCATCTATTATAAAGCTGCCCGTTCTACAAAAAACACTGAGGAAATGAAACAGCGGTTCATGGAAACTATTGGTTCTTATAAGAAATTTATCGATTTAACCACCGGCAAACCGGATAGTACTACCGGGCGGGCGTTCTATGAAACAGGTATGGCTTATTTAATGATTGGCGGTTATGACGAAGCCAAGCAATATTTTGCCACCGTACTGGGAATTCCGGTAGAGCCCAAAGATATATATTTTTACAATGCCCGCGCCTTTCATGGATTAAAGGAATTTGATTCCGCGGCGGTTTATTATCAGAAACATCTTGATTGGGCCGAAAATCAGGGAGATAATTTAAAATCAAGCATCAGTGATGTTGAACTCTATCGATGGTTGGGGGAAGCTCAAGAATCCTTAAAAGATTATCCGAATGCGTTAATTGCTTACTTAAAATCACTTGAATATGATTCAACCCAGGAACGGGTTTTATATGGAACGGCCGTTTGTCATAACTTTATGCAGGATTATAGAAATGCTCTTATTTATTATATGAAGCGAATTGCCCTCGGTGTTGATGAGAAAAACTGGCCTATCTATTATAATGCCGCAACTTCGGCTCTATATTTGTCTGAAAAATCTTCTCAGCAAAGCGGGCAAAGTAAGCCTGATACTACCACTGATTCCACCGGAATCGCTGTTGGCCCGGACCCATTGGCCGGAATAGAACTTCCCAGATTAGCGGCTGAATACCTTGAAAAGGTTATGGAATTCAAACCTGATAATGCCAAGGCCGCTAATATGCTGGCTTCAACATATCTTTATCAACTTAATGATTGTCCTAAGGCAACCACGCTTTTTGAAAAAGTACTCACTCTGGAGCCCGACAATTGCGATGCCATGAAATCACTTGGCTATGCCGGATTTGCCGGCCTTTGTTCCAAAAATTATACTAGGGCCCTTGATTTTCTCAATAAGGCTTTGTCATGCCTCATTAAAAAGAATGGTTCAGAATCTTCCGATATCAATTTGCTTCTCTGGATTGCCCAAACCTATCATTTTCGCGCAGTGGATAAAAGAGAGGCTAAACAGAAAGATGAAGCAAAAATCGATTTTAAGGCGGCTTTTGATTGGTACAATAAGGTTTTGAAATATGAACCGAATAATAAGGCCGCAATTGAGGGCAGAGATCAAGTTAGATTTGAGTATTAGTGTTTATTATTTTTAGGAGATTATATGACCGAAAACCCAAATAGGGGCGCCGACGGTCCCAGAAGTATTGACCCCGAATTAAGGTACAAATATCTCGGCTTTGAGGTCAAGCCGGGCAAGATTGAAAATCTGTTCGGTTCTGATTCCGAAAAAGAAAGCTGGATAAAGAAGATTCTTGATAAAAGAAAGGCGGGAATCAGACTCCGTGAGGATTGCTCGCTTACCGAGCCAAGGGTAGCGTCTTATGAGCGTATTGTCCTGACCATAACCTCGCTTCTTATTGTATTCTCATTGTTCCTCCCTTGGTTTTCCGGCGTCAAGGAGATTGAAATTGAGTCCGCGCCAACCACACAGCAACAGGCCGGCGCCGCTACGGGCGCGGCGGTAGATCAGGCGGCCCAGAAAGACGATCAGGGATTTTCCTCCATTACCGGCATTAAGAAGAAAAAAGAAATACGGCGCGAGTATTATTCCATGTCAGCCATGGGCGCTCTTGCATCTATCGGAGATGTTGGCGGAAAGATATTTTCATCCGGCATTATCCTAATGTTTACGGGATTTCTATTTATCATTTATATGCTACTTTGTCTCGGTTTGGCCGGTTATACGATTTATTCTATTCATACATTAAAAGGTGATTCCGATACGGTAGCTTTGAAACTTAAAAAAATCCTTAAATACAGCTGGGCGCCGGTGATTATCTGGGTATTTTGCTTGCTTATTTCCGTAATAGGCGCGGATTATTCATTTAATACGGCCGGTTCATTGAAACAACTCGGTTCCAGCTATGGAATTTCCGCATACCTTGGATTTTTAACCTATGGATTTTATCTTTCGTTGGCCGCTTTTGTACTAAATGCTGTCAAGGCCATCGAAATTTAATAAGGAAACAAGATTAATTAACAATATTTGGAGGTTTTTCAAAAGTGAAACAATCATTATTCATTACGCTGAACTTCTTAATTTCGTTCGTGATTGGCGCAGTGACCTGGGGAGGAATCCTCAAATCCCAGCCACCGGGAACGGTAGCTCATAACGTCTATCAGGGCGGTCCGCTGGTCGTTCTGCTCATTACCATTTTTCTTATGCTTGTTGCTTTTGTAACCGAGAGATTTATTTCTCTTTATAGAGTAGCCAAGGGCAAAAGCTCGGTGCAGGTGTTCTTTAAACAATTGATTACTCTTCTTCGGTCTGATGATTATGATGGCGCGCTTGCCGCTTGCGACAAGCAGAGAGGCACCACGGCCAATGTTCTTCGTGCCGGCATTGAAAGATACCGTCATCTCAAAGGCGACAAATCGGTTGATGGCGAAAAGAGAATCACCATGACCCAATCCGCCATTGATGAAGCCAACGCCCTTGAAGGCCCACTTCTTGAAAGAAATCTTATTGCCCTTTCAACCATCGCTTCTATCGCTACCATGGTTGGTCTTCTTGGAACCACCATCGGTATGATTCGCGCCTTTGCCGCAACCGGTAATGTTGAGGGCGGCGTTATCGACGCCCAGTCTTTGGCTATCGGTATTTCTGAAGCTCTGGTGAATACCGCCGGCG
>JAGVEJ010000015.1 GCA_020058225.1 Candidatus Zixiibacteriota bacterium
ATTCTTTTCAATTAGGCCACTTAATTTTGTAATGTAATCATAAGTAACGGCATCACGAGGTTTATATCCCTTGATAGAGCCATAATTGAATCTCATCGTTCCATTGGCGTCGGGGTACATTTTTGAATTTTTTGTTTCCGCGTATGCCGAAATCAATTGAGGTTGAAGTTTATTCAATTCGCCGGAAAATGCTTTGTTTCGATTTCTGCTTTCTTCGCGATCGACTTCAAGTTCCTTTGCAAAACTAAGAAAGGGATCATTTAGTTTTTCGAGATCGGATTTCTTCATACCGAACATCTTTAACCGGCTATCGATTTCACCAATTTTTGTGCCGGAATAGAGAGCAGATGCGAATTCGGTGATTATTTTAGTTGTATCAGTTGAGTTTGTGCCGGCGAAGATTTTATCGACTGCCGATATTCTTTGATTGTTAGGTAATTTTGCCGCTCTTAAAAGGAAATAAATGAACGCTTGTTTGTCGGCGGAAGGAACAAGATTGATTTGGCCGTCAACCAACCATTCTTTGGTATCGAGCGTGTCCCTATTTTGATAGCCGCGTTCGCGGTCGATATCTTTTTTCTCTCTTTCGAGAGCCCATTTGTATATGGAACTGGAGTATCTTACAAAATCGCATCGCCAACTCATCCAGCCCAAGAGCGCTTCTTTATCGCGATATTTAGTGTTTTCCGAGAAAAGGGTGTCTAATGTCGGGAGGACATGACCATATTTCTTTTCCAGAGCGGGGATGGAATTGATAAATTCATTCAGCAGTTTTTCATCGGCAATCTTTTTGGATAAAAGGTCGCTTTTGGCAAAACCTTCCATCATGCCGCGATTTTTCTTTAGGAAATTATAGAGTCCTTTTATCGGGGAGGATAGCTTGATGGCATTGGCTGAATCCTTGGCGGCCTCATTTTCAAGTATGGAGATTATATCAAGGCGAGTCTGAATATCATCGGGATATTCAAAGTTTAACATATTGTCAATTGAATAAGAACATTCATAACGATTGGTATATCCCGGGAAACCAATCACCATAAGGAAGTCATTTTCCTTCACACCTTTTGTGGAAATTGGGAGAAATCTCTTGGGTTTGAAGGGAATATTTTTTGGGTCATAATCGGCCGGTTTGCCACCCGGGGCAACATAGGCGCGCAATATGGTAAAATCACCGGCATGGCGGGGCCACATCCAATTGTCGATTTCTCCTCCATAATCGCCAATCGATTGCGGTGGGGCGAAGACAAGGCGAACATCCCGAATTTTGAAATAGGTTATAAGATAATAGAGTTTTCCGCCAAAATATCCGGCGACATTGCATTCGATATCTTTCCCTTTTTCCGCTTTGGCCACAATTTTCTTGATGACATTATCAAGGGCTTTGCGCCGCTCAAGGCCTGTCATTTTGTCATTCACGGCTGAAAGCACTTTGGAAGTTACATCTTCATATGAAAGGGTAATGTAAGCATTGTATCCGACCGCTTGAATTTCGTCGGCCATGGTTTTGGCATAATAGCCTTTCTCCAAGTAATTGTGTTCGGGAGAACTTGCTCTTTGGATGGCGGCAAAGGCAACATGATGATTAGTTAAAATTAAGCCGTCAGGTGAAATAAATGAGCCGGAGGATCCGGGATCGACAATAGCGTCAGTTAATCCACCACCAGCAGGATTGAAGATTTCTTCAGGTGTCAACTCAAGTCCTCGGGCTTTGAGGCTATCAAATGGGAGCTTACCGATTGATGGGAGTGTCCACATTCCTTCATCGGCGAAGGATGATGCCATTGTGATAGCCTGAATGACTATGACAATAAAAATGAGTTTGGTTTTGGGTCGCATTTTCCTCCTTTAATGCAGTATTTAAGGAAGAATAAAGCGATTTTGGGATGATAAACAAGGGAAAATTGGGCTTTTTCAACAAGCCCATTGGATGGGTTGCCGGTTTGAAAAAACCACATTTGACATCAAATGATTGATTTCCTGTAGGGGTTTGATTCATCAAACCCTATGTGTGGGATTGGGCAAGGGCTTGATTCATCAAACCATGACTTGTCCTCCCGACCTTTGCCCCCTTGCAAAATCACTACAACCTTGATGGTAATTCCGACCCCAGACACATATATGAAGGGATATGAATTGCATTTACAAGAAAAGGACAAAACAGAAAATTAAAAAACGAACCCATTTTTTATAACGTATTGATATACAAATAGATAACGATTTTCAAAATGGGTTCGTTTCTTAACGCAATCAATGGTGAAAAAAATAAAAAAGACGGATAGAAATTCCTGCCTTATTTTTTGCCGTCAGGCTCCGGCTCTTGACGGAAATGCAAGTCTTATTTCTGTAATTAACAAATTATCAGAGAATTAAATAATTAGCAATTGGGTAGTATCCAGATATATAAGACAGGCATCATAATAGTTTGCATTGCGAATTTGCCGCTAATTCAAAATAGGATATATAATCTGAGAAGGAGGAATTGCCATGGGACTTAATGCTAAAATTGCTCGAGAAAAGCTTTCCGCACTATTGGCCGACGGCACAATGAAGGAACTTCCCTTTTTCGGGAAGAAGTATGTTTTATTCAGCGATATTCATCTTGGAGATGGGGGGAGCGCAGACGATTTTCATAAAAATGAAAATGGGATGATTGCCGCCCTTGAATATTATAATGCCAATGGATTTGATGTTTTGCTTCTGGGCGATATTGAGGAATTTTGGCAGTTTGACTATGAGAAAGTAAAAGAGCGGTATAATCGTACTATTTATTCAAAATTAAGAGCTTTTGGCGATAATCGGGTACATCGAGTGGTTGGCAATCATGATTCTGAATGGGGAGCTCCAAAAGACCCGATAAAAAATAATCCCCCCAAATGCGAGGGAGCCTCTGAGGCAATCCGGCTGATTGATAATGATGGGAAAGCACTTATTATTATGGTACATGGTCATCAAGGTGATAATGAATCGGATAAGGCCAGTTGGTTTAGTCGCTTTTTTGTAAGAATATACAAGAAGCTTGAGCCGGTAATAAAATTGGATACCCATCCTGATGCGACCAAGTCGCAAATTAC
>JAGVEJ010000173.1 GCA_020058225.1 Candidatus Zixiibacteriota bacterium
AGGGGGGATGCAGGTTCTTCGACAATACGCATATTTTCTCTGATGGCGGTAATTTTTATGGTTTTTGATAAATCTGTCACTTCGGATTTATTTATTGTTTGCAGCGGCGTCTCGGTTTCGATGCTCTGTGGCATTATTCCCTGAGTGGGAGATGTTGCCGTAGTTGCTGTTTCGGGCATGATGATATCAATTGATATTTGTTCTTCGGTCTTTGCCGTGGTTTGGTCTGCCGGCTTGGGTTCTTGTTGTGGTGTGGTTTCCAGTTTTTTCAAAGAGTCATAAATGTCGGCAGATGGTTCTGGTCGCGTTACAGGCATGAGTTCTTGTTCCCGAGCGTACTTATCAGAGCCGGAATTTTGCAAATGCTTCATTTCATCTTTGATTATGGCGGGAGGTATAGGGTAGGAAGGTTCAGCTCTCTTTTTCTTATCAAAAATTGGTTTGATATCTTCTATATGGTATGATTCGTAAATGGAGATGGTTGCAACCAGCGCAATGGATGCCGCAATAGCCGTCAGGCGGAAGATATAATCTTTGAATTGCCTTCGTGGGAGAGGAACGATCTTATTTTGGAGTTGTTCGGCCTGATTTATTTTCTCCAAGATATTATTTTTTTGTTGAGTCCAATAGTTGTCATCACCTGAGAGGCCGAGTTCTTTGGTCATTTCACTCAAGGATTGCATTTGGCGATAGTGCATCATGCAATCAGGGCATGCCGCAAGATGCTTTTCAACTTTGTGGCGGGTGGTCGGATCAAGTCGCTCGTCGATATATTGGCTCAAAAGATTTTTCAGCTCAGTGCAATTCATAAAATTAGCTATAATGAATCTTTTAGTAATTCCATCAACTTTTCCCGGGCGCGATGCAATCGCGAATCGACCGTTCCTACGGAAATATTCAGATATTTGGCAATATCTTCATACTTCATATCTTCGAACATACGTAAAATAAAGACGGAACGAAATTGTATTGGAAGCGCCATAATTGCCTTGAATAATCGTTTTTCATTTTCGCCATCAATAAATTCATCAAGAGGGTTGGAAGGGGACTCGGTTGTTTCCAAGATGAAATCATCAAATTCCGACATTGGCCTTTCGCGCTCTGCCCTCTTAATACCATTTATCGCCAAATTCCGGGCAATGGTGGATATCCACGGGTAAAATGGTTTATCCGGCAAAAAATCCTTTATAGCCAGATATCCTTTGACAAAGGCATCCTGCACAATGTCTTCTGTCATATCCTTCTTCCCCAGCATGGCCAAAATAAGCCTGAAAACCCTTCGCTGGTGCTTTAACACCAATTGTCCGTAGGCGTTCTTGTCCCCATTCTGGGCTAAAAGCACAAGCGGGCGGTCATCGGTATTCTCTATCATACTAAATACATTTGATTCGAATTAATCTTCCCGCATATTTTTTCATTATAGGCCCTTTTTGCCGCATAATTTGCAGATATTTAGCGCCAGTTTTTCAATAACCAGATTTTCCGGTTTGATATTGTTCCTCAGGTCAAAGTCGGCGGCAGCGACAAGAGTGATAATTTTTTCGAGACTGGCATTGTTAAAGCGCTTATCCTGATTGCGGAATTTCCATTCCGTGCCCTTTTTCCTTGACGGGAGGGGTTTGTTATTTTTTACCAGATATAGGTCAATAAAATGCTCGCCTAACATAAAAAGCAGTCCGGTTGGCTTTTCGCCCTGAGATAGCAGGGTGCCGATTATTTCGATTGCCCTATCAAAATTTCCTTCGGCAACGGCATTGGTTAATTCATATATTTTAAAGGCCTGATAATCCGAGCAGATATTGAGGATGTCATCTTTTTTGATGACGCCACCGTTTCCAGCATAGGAAATAAGTTTGTCGAGTTCACCGGTCAGTCCGCCAAGGTCGCCTCCGGTAAGCATTATCAAGGCGCTGATGGCAGGTGGCTCGATGATGATTTTGTATTCCTTTAAGGATGAAATGATGCGCTTTTCTACCATGTCACCGGTCAGCCTTTTAAATTCAACAGCGGCGGTTTTTTCGATCAGTAGCGGCAAAGTCTTTGATCGTTTATCGGGGATTTTATCTGATGGTGAAGTTAATATCACCAGTCTATTGGGATCAGGGGGAGACATTAAGGATAAAAGCTTTTCGATATCTTTGGCTCCAAAAATTTGAATATCTGAAATGGTAAAGGTCTGCTTTTCTCCCATCATTGGGAAAATCGCAAGGGCGGTGAGAATCTCGGCGAAATTGGATTTGGTGGCGGTAAGAGAATCATGATTGATGGTTAATTGTGATTTAGGCAAAAATTGCCTGATAACCGCCCTTTCGGCTTCCTTGATACGGAAATCCGCCTCGCCATAGAAATAATAAACCGGGTGAAATTTCCCCCGTTCCAATTCACGACTGAGTTCTGTTGGTGTCACGACACCAAAATATCAATTGGGAATGGCCACTGTCAATCAAAAAGGGAATTAATGGCAGGATTCTTCTCTTTGGGCACCCAGCCAAGGCTGTATTTAAACCTCTCCCTGTAATCCAGCGCCTTTTTTAGAAGGTCAGAAAATTCAAAGCGACAGACCGATTTCAGGTTTATCTGATTGATGACTTCGAGGTTGTCTCCATAGATTTTGAGGTTTTTTCCCTTGAAAAGCTTATCGTTTAACTCAATGAACTCCAGAAGGGTGAGAAGAGAGGCAAATTCGGTATGCATCGCTTCACCGGAAAAAGGGGCTTTGAATGTTATGCCTGCTGACGGGATGGTAAAGCATACCAGCATCTTCTGATGCCCATTATCCTGCATTGGTTGAAAAGAACCGAAGTAACATTCCATGCAAGAGGAAAGAGCAAAGGGGATGCCGGACGGGAGGGGAAGGTAAGTGCAAAGGTATCATTATGTGAAACAAGAAGATATAATTAAGAGAGTCATTGTATAATTTGGCAAATATGAATGAAACTTCATATATTGATATTTGAAAAGTCATCAAATTGACTATTTAATTTTAATTAAGATTAGTCAATAGTGTTGTGTCCCAGAAATATATTAACATATAGCTATGGCTCTCATTGCGGCGTCGTCCGCCGCAAGTGTAATTCTTCACAGTTTCGGTAACAATATTTTATAATGTTGGCAACCAGGAAAGGATGCTGTTACCGATGCAGAAGAGTATAAAGCA
>JAGVEJ010000146.1 GCA_020058225.1 Candidatus Zixiibacteriota bacterium
GGCGATATTCATGAGAAGGGCAAAACCTGATTCATTGCGGCGATTATCATCTCTAACAAAAGAGCCATTTCCGATAATAATCACTCTGGCATCAGTGGTGGTATCTGTTTTAATTGGCGGCGGTGTCGTGACGACTGTATCCGTGCCGATATAGGCAGGAACAGGTTTGTCTTTGAACCAGCTTTCAATCCGACCAGTCAAGGCGGCGCCTAACGGCAGATTAGATTGGGCAAAATCAGTATTGAAGTATTGTTTCTCCGGAGAGATATCAATGGGCTGGCTTACAGCGCCTGATTTTTCCGATGATGTAAAGAGAAAATCTCGTTTAGTATTATATCCCAATGGATAAGAGAAGTCCAATGGGCTGGCATAGATTAACCCCAGCGATTTGAAATCTTTTACCATCGAAATTTCATTGTTGAAATTGTCAATGGCCAAATAGAATGGATATTTTACAATGCTCTGCATCTGGAACGATCCCATATTTCGCATGACCGGAACCATATTGCATTGGGCGTCAATTACAAGGTTTTCCTTAAGCCCAACTCCATAATGTTTTAATAGCGAATCCAGACCATTGTCAATGGGGGCCACCAGTCCCTGTTGAATATTAATATCAAACCGATCGAGCAACAGCGCCGCACGTCCGCCGCGCATGATAAACTGGTCAATCAGATATAATTCCCATTCGCCAAAGGCTGACTTAGGGGAGACAATAAATAACACCGAAATTTCTTCCGGAATATTATGCTGATTTTTCAGATCAAGAAACTGAACATGGTATTCTTTTTGCAGAAGCTGATAAGCCCACTGCAGTCCATTGGCCATGTCCGGTTCAGCATGTCCCATGGAAAAAGCAATGGTGGGCATTTCTGAAGATATCAACTTTTTGATGGCAGAGGAGATATCATATTCAAGGTTGGAAGTGTTTTCAATAAAAGGTATGACTTCCTGTTTATCGCCATAAAGAAGCGCTACCCCTTTATACCCCTTAATGAATTCGGTTTTGTCATTTCTATAGATATTGAATTGAAGTGGGGGAATGCGATATCCCATAGCTTCCTGTTCTTTGTCGGTTTTGACGGGGTCAATAAATTCATGGTGCAGATAACCATGGGAATAGGCCTTGTAATCATCAAGCATATCCTTTAAATAGCGGGCATCATTATTATGAGGAGCAGGGAGGTCTTCGGTCATGAATACCCGAACATTTAAGCGGTCATTTAGGCCGCCGACCAGATCTTTAGATGTTTCGGAGAGAGAATAGATATTATTATCGGTTAGATCTGCCCTCGAAAAGAGGTTTAGAGAAATAAGATTTATGATTATTAAAATGGCAACCAAAATTAAAATAAGCGCCGTTGCCGATGATTTTGTTTTTATATCTTTTGCCCTGGTCATTATTTCCACTTCCTGCTTTCAAGAGTTTGAACAGTTAGAAATAAGAAGAAAATTATTACTGATAAATAATATATCAAATCGCGGCTATCGATGACTCCGCGGGCAATGTTATTGAAGTGATAATCAATTGAAAGGTACTCCAGTATATTGGCCAGAAAACCGGGGAAGAAGAAAATTATTTTATCCAACATAAAGAAGACAAAAACAATACCGAAGGACAGAATAAATGCAACAATTTGATTCTGACTAAGGCTGGAAGTAAAAATGCCAATTGATAAATAAACTCCGACAATCAGGACTAATCCCAGATATCCGGCGAAGGTAGCGCCAAAATCGGGTTCACCAAGAATTGATATGGTGATATAATGAATCAATGTGAGAAAAATTGTAACAATTATCAACATGTATGCCGATAAAAATTTTCCGAGTACCAATTGCCAATCTTTGATTGGAAGGGTCATTAGTAATTCAATGGTGCCAAGTCTTTTTTCCTCGGATATCAGTCTCATCGAAAGAGCGGGCACAAAGAAAAGAAGAATAAAGCGAACAATGCCGAATATGTTTCGTAAGTCCGGAGTGTTGTTTAGGAAAAGGGAAGTGGAAAACTGCCAGCCGGCAATTAAAAGAAATAGAGTAATGACCACATAAGCGATTGGAGAATCGAAGTAGGAGCGAAATTCCTTTTTGGCAAGAGTTAATACTTGATGCATCTACTCCTCCTTCCCGGTTAATTTCCGGAAGATGTCTTCCAGCGATGTTTCTTCGCGTTTTAATTCCAGCAGGACAGAACCGTTATCTTTGCAGAGGTTAAAAATATGCTCTCGAGGGTCACTGCCTTTGGCGGTTTCAACTTCGATATTAAGCAGATTCTCGGCGGTGCGATGGCTTTGAATTACCCTGTCCACTCCCGGCAGGTTCGGTATTTTGGAAAGAAAGGAATCGAGATTGTTTTTGGCCTGAAGGGTGATTCTTCCTCGGCCTTCAAACGAGGATTGAAGCTCAGCCGGTGTGCCATCCGCCACAATTTTGCCTTCATTTATGATTAGGACGCGTTTGCAGGTGGCTTCAACCTCGGGAAGAATATGCGAGCAAAGGATAATGGTTTTATCTTTGCCCAGTTCCCGTATCAGATTTCTAATCTCAATAATCTGATTAGGATCAAGACCGACTGTCGGCTCATCGAGAATCAGAATCTCGGGATCATGCACTAATGCTTGAGCCAGGCCGACTCTCTGACGATATCCTTTGGATAACTCGCCGATATTTTTATGAAGCACATCTCCGAGTCCGCACCTCTCGATTACTAATTTGATTCGGTTGCCGTTTGATGTTCCCATAATACCGCGCATGTTTTGCATGAATTTAAGATAATCGACTACATTCATGTCCAGATAGAGGGGAGCATTTTCCGGCAGGTACCCGATTTTTTTTCTAACTTCAAATGAGTCAGTGAGGACATCATGGTTTTCCACCATGACCGTTCCAGAGGTTGGTGTAAGGTAACAGGTAATGATTCTAACGGTAGTGGTTTTTCCAGCGCCATTCGGCCCCAGAAAGCCAGTTACCGTTCCTTTTTCCACCTCGAAAGAGACATTGTCAATGGCCAATGTCATGCCATAGTACTTAGTGAGATTTCTAACGGAAATCATAGCCTCTTAACCAATTTTATGTTATTGGCCTCCAAAAATATAAAAAAACTGCCATTTGTCAATATCCTTAAACCTGATTTTACCCATTTGAATACAGATGGTTCCGAAAAAATAGTGCAAATTGAAAAATTGAATAGAAAAAATGGCAAATTTGAATAATGCTTAAATAAGTCTAATGCCTTCTTTGACAGCCTGCCGGACAATCCCCAACTGCTTGCGTTTGGATGTGTTGTGGGCGGCAGATATCCGTATCTGTCCCTAAACCAACGCTTCTTGACAGCCATCGATTGAGATACGCCGTCGCGAATCCATCCTTGCCAAAATTCCTTGCTTTGGGAAATCCGCCTGCGGTGGACGACGCCGCGATGAGAAAGTCTATTGGTCAGTTCTAACCCTAATACATTCCTTGGGCACCCAGCCCTCTTCGCCATTTTGATTCATGCACCATGCCCAGCCACTTTCTTCCTTTAAAATGGTTAGGATTTCTCCAATTTGAACATTCAATTCCTTTGATGAATAGTCACGAAGCGCCTTGCCGAGGTTGCCGATTCTTTCAATATATGAGGTTGGTACCCATGCTGATATGCCATCTTTGTTAACACACCAAACCCACCCTGGACATTCGGTTTTTTTGTCAATCAGTTGAAGAGAGTCACCGGATTTGATAATCAGGGGATGCGGATATGGAGTTTGGTATGTTTTAATAGCATGGGCTGATTTCATAGTTCACCGCGGCGTCGGGAACCCTTTCCCGACGCAATGAATTTCGGTAGGAAGTCCCGACTTCATCGGGACTTCCTGCGCATTTCGGTCGATGGCTGTGAAGAAGCGTTAGGGACATCACATTAGTGATGTAGGCTGACTTCATAATAATATTTCTTTATTCAATACTTCGTTAAGGCTATTGCCATATTTACAACATCTGCTGTTTGCGGCAGACAAATGGTATCGCCATCGAGGCCATAAGCGACACGCGCATCCTGCGCCGATAATATTTTCACCGGGGCATCAAGAAAATCAAATAGATTATCTGCGATATATCCTGCAATGGTTGGCCCGACGCCGCCATAAAAGCGATCTTCAGAGACTATCATGACACGAGAGCATTCTTTGACAGCTGTCGATATTGTATTCCAGTCAATCGGTTTAACTGTTCTTAAATCAATTACGCGACAGAGAATCCCTTTTTCGGCCAAAATTTCCGAGGCCTTTAATGACATTGGTAAAGTAATGCCATAGCTGATAATCACCATATCTTTGGCATCTTGATTATAGACCTTGGCCTCGCCAAAAGGGACCAGAAATTCTATGGGTGGATATTTTGTCATGATATTGTATCCCTCCCAATCTCGCCGGTTATATAGCGCAACCGCTTCACAAAATAGCGCCGGATCACCGCAGATAAAGGCGGTTCGGAGCAGGCCGGCGGCATCGCCTGCATTTGATGGTATCGCTACATGAAGTCCAGGTATATTAATAAATGCGCCGAGGTTTGCTTCCGAATGCCACATGGCGCCCGCTCCCTGCTTATAGCCGCCATAGGAGGTTCTAATTATCATGGGGAGATTGATTTTGGCATTGGAACGTTGATAAGTAGTGGCAATTCTATCTTTCAATTGCTGATATCCTGGACTCATATAATCAATAAATTGAATTTCAGGAAATGGTATTCTGCCCTGATATGCATGTCCGACCGCTCGGCCAAGAATCCCGGCTTCATCAAGCGGAGTATTGAAAACCCTTTTTGGGCCGAAGGCGCGTTGAAGATTTTGAGTTGTCAAGAATACGCCGCCTTTTCCCTTAAGCGTACTTAGAAGCGTCTCCCCTTTTTTGAATGTCTCTATGGGGAAATCAGCGACATCCTCACCAAATAATATTGTGTCATCGGACATGATAAATAAATCAAACAGGGAATAATTTATTGCTTTTCTCATCATCATGGGTGGCTGATTTTCCGGCAATTCATCAGTATCAAAAATTCCCTGTTTGTGATATTCACTATATTTTTTAATTCTCAGTTGACTTCTTTCATGTACCAACTTTTGCCAACGTTTCTCAGCCTTGTCTTTTCTGTAGCTATAGACTTTGCCCAAGATATCATCGCGTGTTTTGGTTCTAATATCTGCGGTAACTTCTGTCGATATTTTCTTAACTTCAATATCGACTTCATTGAAGATGGCTACAATTTCATCTGCAGTGAATAGGTTGTCATCGATATATGTTTTTGCCACTTTTCTTAGAGGGTCATTATTGATATGATATTGTTGTTCATCATGTTCCATATAGTGTGCCTGATCGTCTGATCCGGAATGAGATTCCATTCTCACCACATTGATATTGGCAATTGACGGGCCCTTGCCGGAACGAACATAGTCTGCCATTTCGCGAAATTCTTTAATTGATTCTTTGATATCAGTTCCGTCGAAATCCTTTATCAGCAGTCCATATTTCTGCATACCAATATAACAGGAAGTGGGATTCCCATCGGGAAATTGCTCCTTTACGCTGGTCGAAATTGCCCAACCGCAATTATAAATTCCAAATATATTGGGGGTATTGCCAAAGGTGGAATAAAAGACAGCTCTGCCAAATTCCGGCGACGACGTCGCGCCTTCTCCAATGGCGCAGAAGACGACAGCATCAGGTTTAAACCTGCCTCCAGGGAGGCCGGCATTGCCGATAATTGGCAAGGGATTTTTTATGGCATCGCCAAGTCCGGCGGCTTCCATGGCATGAGAGCCCGTAGGTGAGGCTTGGGGGAGAATGGCCAATTCTGGATATGATGAATGCGCCGGTTGAAGCATCCCGCCGGTGGCTTCAGCACGCGGGTCACCGACCGCTTCAAGGATTTTTTCTTTTATGGTTACTCCGCGATACATGTCAAAGGCCTTATTGCGGTAATATCCAATAAATGGGTCATCAATTTTTAATGCCTGAGCGGCGACAACATCAATAAGTTCCTTTCCGCCGCAACCTATGAAAAATTTGCATAATCCCTTGCGAAGCAAAATCTTTTCTTCCAGTTCAATTCTTCTTGTCAGTACCATTGTGTAGTACAGTTTTTTCAATATTTCAAGATTAAGTCCGCCATATTCCTCAAGTGAAGCCTTTTTGTCAGAGGATGGTTTAATGTCCTTTATCCAGTCTCTGATTTCGTAATAAGCCAATTTTATCCTCCGTTGACAGAATATTCAATTGATATATGCGAATTTATTCAGGCGTTGGCAGAATGTAAAGATGAAAACATTATTAAGGGAAATTTAACAGTCACAGATGTCGAAACCATAGGTATCTCGCCGTATGGGCTTATTGAAAAACCCCATCGGGGTTTGCGTATTTAATCGATCAATCTTGTACCGGTTTCGCCTTTTGTCCGAGAGGGGAGATGGAATTGGGCGGGGCGAGATTTCAGGACTTCACGCAACCATTCTTCAGAGTAACCCTTCTCTTTGGGGCGACCGGTTGAATCCTGCACATACCCGTCATTGTATTTGGCGATTAATAATTCGCCCAATTCGCGCCAGCGAGCGGTAACATTCTCGGCATGAGAAACGGAATAATCTGTCAGATATTGAGTCGCCAGCTTTGCGTCAGTTTTCAATAATTCGATGGCGGTTTTTTCGATGATCGGTTGCATATTAAGGAAATTCTCTTCAAGTTCTTTCTGCACAGTCTGAATGTCTTGAATCATATATGAATATTTCAAATTGGCAAAATTGGCCACAAAATTGAATACCCACCAAGCTGATTCCCATGAGAAATCATTCAATTTGCCGACGGTATATGACTTTGGTATTGAACTGATGGAACAATAGAGCGGAAAATAGCAGGTGGAATAAGTATCATCCACGCCATACCAATATATTCCGCCAATTTGATCCGGAAGCCAATCACGCGATTGTGACACAAATGAGAATGCTGTCTGCTGAGTTGATATCGGACGTTCCCAAGCATAATCAATGCTATCTACGGTCCAGTTCATCGGGCGACAACGTAAGGGACTGCCATACGGTCCGGCATCAATGCCTTTTGTCATATCATAATCTGTACCTTCATAATGGTCGCGCATCAGAGAAAAAACATCAGGAAGAGAAATCTTTTTATCGGGCTTAATCCACAATGGATAGGATTCCGCTCCATCAACTGCGCGATGAAAATCAGCGGAGAGATGTAACGAAGGCGCCGCCCGTCGAAATATACTCCAGACTCGGGCATCGGCATATCTCTGGTTTTTCGGCGTAGGAGGGCAATAGGCATCGCAAAATCTGAATGGCCGGCCTGAGTTGGGGTCATAGTATCCCCTTTTTATGGCAAAATTTATAACATCTTTATGATATAAACAGTTATTCGGGTCATTAAGCGGGAATTCCCCAATTCTTGCTTTATTGGCATGACAGGAAATATATCCATCAGGCACTCTGACTGCCACCCATACGGCCCTGCCGCTTCCCGAATCGGCGCCTATCACTTCCATAATCCAGGCTTCTTTGGTATCGGCAATCGAAAATGATTCGCCGGTGGAGTTATATCCATATTCATCTACCAAGTCAGTCATTACCTTTATGGCTTCGCGAGCGGTTTTGGCGCGCTGAAGAGCCAGAAACATCATATCCCAATATTCAAGCAACCCTTCGGGATGGTGCAATTCTTCGCGGCCATCAAATGTCGTCTCACTTATGGCTAATTGATGTTCATTCATCAGGCCGATAGCGGCATAAGTGCGAGGAACTTCTGCCACTTTGCCGCGGAGTTTATCATCCCGCCAGTTGATGATTTCAATGGAATCATCGGGCTTATGCTCGGCGGCGGGAGTATATTCCAGATGAGGATGGAATTCACCATCGCATGTATATGTAATCATGACGGAGCCATCGGTGGAGGCGCCTTTTGTCACCAGCAAATTGGTGCAGGGGAAAAGGTCAGGCTGAGTCAACATGACGAATGCAACTATTGGGAAAATCATTTTCGGAATTTGATATTTCATAAAATAAACCTCTTAATGGTTAATATTTTGGGTAATAAAATATAGAGCGATCAATCTGGCAATTAAAAAAGAGAAATGATTATAGCAGGGGAGAAATAAATAATATTGTTGAAGAGCGGATGCCGATGTTGAATGAAGCGGTGGGACACCTAAGCCAGATTTGAGAATGAAATAATGCCTAATTAGCGGGGTTGGGAAAATAGTCCAAAAAATTGCTTGCGGATTTGTCTTTTGAATTCTTACTTTGTCTAAGAGATAATGGGATTTGGACTTATGTTTATGACTATATCCGGAGATTGAAAGGCAATATATTTGACGCATTTTAGACAAAGCGTGGGAGTTTTGAATGTCTGATGATACGGGAAAGAGTAACCCCGAAGATACTTCGCGGTATCAAGAAAATACCGATCCTCTTGGCATAATTGGCTGGGTAATCGGCACCAAATATAAAATCCGCTCTTATATGGGTGGAGGTGGATTTGGCGAGGTCTATGAGGGGTATAATACTAATCTACCCGATCAAAAATTGGTTGTTAAATTTTTTAAAAGGGTTCAATCTCGGGATAAATTTGCCAAGGAAGCCAAAATTCTTTGCCTTCTTGATCATCCCAATATTCTGCGGATAATTGATTTTCTTCCGGAAGAGGGCGCTATCATAATGCCTTTTATCGATGGCTCCGATGGCGGCAAAATCCTGAAGGATTCCGGGCCGCTTAAGGAAGCGCTTTATATGAAAATGGCCCGCCTAATGACGGATGCTTTGGCATACGCTCATGAGAGAAGAATTGCGCACCGAGATATAAAGCCGGGAAATATCTTAATTGATAAGGGCGAAAATGTATATCTGATAGATTTCGGAATTGCCAAAGAGATTAAGGATTCGGCAACCAAGACCGCCTATGTAGCTTTGACCCCCATGTTTGCCGCTCCCGAAAGACAGTCCGGCGACCAGAATTATAATCCGTTTTTAAGCGATATATATGAGCTTGGCGTAACCCTTTTCAATTTTGCCACCAATGAAATGCCCTATAGGATGCCAAGTAATCCCAATATCAATGAATGGGGCGGGCCAACCGCAAAAAATTTATCGCCGCAATTAAAACGAATATTAAGAAAGGCGACTCATCCCGACCCGATTGAGAGATATCAGTCGGCCAATCATCTGGCCGAGGAGTTTAGAAAACTTGATTATGTATATGCCCGCAAAAGCAAAAGCCGCCTGATAACTATTGCCGCCGCTATTGTGATACTGATTGCCGGCGGGGCTGTTGTCAAAAGAATTGTTACCGGCCCATCGACAGAAGGGGAAAAACCGGAAATAACGGTTGCGCAAAAGGGTGCAGAAACCAAGCCGCCAATTCAAGAAGCGGTGAAGCCTGATGTAAAACCTATCGAGACAAAACCAATTATTCCGGCAGATACCAAAACGATTGTGCAGCCGGCCATTGAGACTCCCCAAAGAGATACCATTAAACCGATTGAAGTTGCACCCCAGTCTCAACTCCCCAATTTATTGGTTCATATAATACCGCAGTACAATGTTTCATTATATATTGATGGCAAAGAAAAGAGTCCTGACAAAATATTTGAGATTCAAGCGGGAATGCATGAGGTTAAAATTGTCCATCCCGATTATCCGCTTTTATTCGATACACTTGATATTTCGGTCGATAGAAATCTGGAGTATAATTTGGGCTCGCGATTTGCCGGCACAGGTTCAGTCACTTTCCGGGTGGGGATAATTCCGTCGGATATTGGGAATTCAAACCTGAGTGTTTCCTTCAATGGGAAGAAGCGTCGTTATAAAAATGATGAATTGCCGGTTCTTGATTTGAAACTGCTTTCCGGCAAATGGCAGATACGCTTTGAAATAGCATCATCGACCGTCAGCAGTAAAATTGATTCCATTGTCACCTTCCCCTATGGCGGGGGGCCTCATATTGCAGTCAAAGGAAGCGGTGGATTGGTGGATTTTGGAACGGCAGAATGGCAGGGAATGGAATCAATCGATATGGTTTTATATTGGTCAAATAGATAATAAATATATAGGAGGTTGAATGCGAAGTAAAAGGAAGTTATTTCGCGGCGTTGCTTTGACATTGGTCTTGTGCCATATTTTGATGCTTATACTGCCCAATGCTGTTTGGGCACAGGCGCCATGCACTTATGACAGGAAGGCGCCATCGGTTGACAATGCCCGTATGAATTTTAAGGCGTTAAATTACAAATGCGCCGAGCAGGAATTGGTTGATTACCTGAAGCAGGATAATCTTACCCTTGAACAAAAATCGAATGCTCATATTCTTCTGGCGACCGTCTATTATGCCATGCTGAAGGATGACTCTGAAAAGCGCGACAAGGTGATGGAGCAGTTTAAATCCGCTTTCAAGGCTTATCGCGAATGGCGGGGCGAGCTGGATATCAAATCTTCCGAATTTATGGATTTGATGAATGAGGCCAAAGTCGAAGTCGATAAAGAATCCGCGGAAAAAGTAGCGGAGAAACA
>JAGVEJ010000133.1 GCA_020058225.1 Candidatus Zixiibacteriota bacterium
GACATACAACGAATTTGTTTTGGGCAACCTCTTTGCCGATTTGAATTATTCCGACAGTACCGTCATAATCGATTCCATTATAATTAATAGCGGAACTGGTCATTATTCAGCAATTGGAAAATTCCCCGCCATTCTTGCTTTTACCGAGACAGAAGATAGGATTCTCGATCTATCACAGGAAATAGAAATTTCTGCAGTCGATACCCGGCTCGATGGTGTGACTCTCTTTCTTAGCGATGTGGAGAGTCTAAAAGGAGATTTGGCGGCAAATTTCAAATTGACGGGCACTCCATATAAGCCAAGGCTCGATGGGGTAATCAATATCAGTAATGGCAATTTGAAACTTTATGATTTAGCGCTCCCCTTGGATAGTCTCAATGTTGAAATGAGAATGGCCAATCAAACCGTGCATATTGAAAGCGCCTCCGCCCAGTGTAAAAAGGGAAAAGAGGCAATTGGGAGAGTATTGGGTTCAGGGAGCATCTTTGTAAAATCGATAGACGAAGTTCATTATGACCTAAATATTGACATTAGTTCGTTTCCAGTTGTTTATGAGCTGGGCGATATCACCGCATTAATTGATGCAAAATTGATGGTGCTGGGTGCAACTCCCCCTACGGTATATGGCGATGTCTATATGAAAAAAGCCACCTATCGGGAAAATTTTGCCGAGGAAGATGATGGTTGGATTGTACTGACATCTTTGCAGGGTGACAAAACATGGGACCTGAATTTAAACATCGAGATTCCCTCAAACCTTTGGGTGAAGAATGATGACATAGATGCAGAATTTTCAGGCTCCTTAAATTTCATACGCGAGAAGGGGAATTACCGCTACATTGGCACGCTGGATATTTTGAGGGGAAAAGGGTTTCTTGCAGATCGATCATTTAGAATTGAGTCAGGAGCAACAATTGCATATGAGGATATTGAATATCCAAATCCCCGGTTGGATATTTATGCGGTTACCAAAATTCGTGGAGCCACCGCCGATAAAACAACTGAATCAGGATCATCCAATTATGACTTAAGAGTGCATATTACCGGAACTCTTGAAGAGCCAATAATTAGCGCCGCAGAGGGGGAAGAGGGTTCCCCGCAATTTACCACCGAAGAAATCATATCTCTTATTTTTTATGACTACTATGGCAGTAGCGACGGGGTCGGCTTGTCGCAAACAGGAAAAGTCAGCGACCGGCTAACATCGGGACTTTCCGGATATATCAGCAGTCAAATGGCGCAAATAGGGTCCCGCACACTCGGTGTCGAGACCTTCGAAATCGATCCGGTATATGGCGATAAATTTGATCCCTTGGGTACTAAACTAACCGTGGGGTTTTATACACACCCCAATCTGTATATTTATGGTCGCTCAGCAATTTCCGGCGTAGCTGGACAGGAAGTTGGATTTGAATATCGACTGAAAAGATTCCTTCTCATGGAGGGTCGCCGTGATGAGGAAAATTTTTATCATCTAATTCTTAATTTTTATTGGGACTATTAACTTGCGAACCATATTGGGACATATATTTATTTTACTGCTTGGAATGATTTTCCAACCGGTGGCCTATTCCCAAATAACTAATGATGCCCTTAATTATCGTTGGCTCAAGAAAAAGCCCATCATTAGAAATATTGAGGTCGATGGCAACCAATTCTTTTCTGATTCAAAAATTAAAAAAGTTATGTTCTCAAGGGAGACTAATATATTTCGGGCAATAAAATCTGATCGACGTCGCCGCATTCAAAAAGAGACAATTATAAGAGATACTTCCGAGATTAAATATCTATATCTCTCAAATGGCTTTTTGGGAATGAAATTGGAAGAGACCTTTGCTCCTATCCTCCCTGATTCAAATGCTTTGGTGAAGCTTTCCATACATGAAGGAAGAAGATTCGTTTATGGAAATATTGCAATTGAAGGCGAGATGAGTCCAAAATTCCAATGGCAATTGAATTCGATTATCTCGAAGTTTAAGCCTCTAAAACCAGTTGACCCATTTAAACTGCGACAGGCGGTATATGACTGCAAATCATACCTCGCCAATAATGGTTATCCATATTCTCAAGTAACATATAAATTGGATACCAATCTATCCGATACCCTTGCCGTCATTATCTATACCATTACTCTCGATTCCATAGTTCACTTTGGTGATTTGGGAATTATTGGGGCGGCTCATTATGATTCATCACAGGTCAAAAGGGAACTAACCTTTGGTTCGGGAGATTTATACAGCAGAAGAGCTCTAATTGAATCTCAAAAAAGATTGTTGAGTACCGGGAATTATTTAACCTTGCAGATGAACAACAATGAAGCTGACACTCTAAATGCAAAATCTCGTTTGAATCCGCAATTTACAATCAACCTAAAAGAGAAAAGGCCGCATTATGTCTCTATAAAAACCGGCGCTGGCCAGGATCCATATAAAGATCTAATTTGGGATTTTTCCGCCGCTTGGGGGAAAAGAAATATATTTCGTTCGCGGCGTTTGGAGTTTTCAGCCGGCTCTTCATTTGTAATATTCACGGAATGGAGAATCATTAGTCATAGATATAAGGTCAAATTTACAGAACCATGGTTTCTTGGAATAAGAATGCCTATGATCTTAACCGGGACCTTTGAACCTGGAGTTCGTTCCAAGGTTCAACTATATCGAATTGAGACATGGTCAATTTCGCTTGAAACTTATAAAGAATTGGAAAATAGAATGAAGGCTATTGCCGGGCTTGAATATAAATCGGCGAATATCTATGGCCTTAGCTTTGCCGATGCTATCAAATTGAGACAGGATAAGGGTATATCCATTCGGCAGAAATTATATGGCAATTTGAATAGGGATAGCCGGGATCATCCTTTTATTCCAACGGGTGGTTCATTAACGACAATGAGCGGCGAGTTTGCGGGCGGGTTTATGGGCGGCGATGAATCATACTATTCATTAGGGGCAAGTTGGTCTCGATATCAGCGGGTTTGGCCGGGCTGGCTGTCGGCCTCACGCCTAAAAGGCGGATATGTGAAGGAATTTGGCACATCCGAGTCGGTTCCCATAGATGTGCGCCATTATGCGGGTGGCGCCAATAGTATCAGAGGATTTGCTGAAAACGCACTCGGGCCGCAATCTTCCGATGGAACACCGGAAGGTGGAAGCATATTACTTATTGGAAATCAGGAGCTTAGGTTTCCAATTGTGGGCAAGTTTTGGGGATCATTATTTGCCGATGGAGGCAATGTATATAAGAATTGGAATGACATTAAATGGAGTAATTTAGCCTTTTCTATTGGGGGAGGCATCCAATTTATTTCCCCAGCCGGGCCTATTAGACTCGATTATGCCCATAGGATCAAAACTGAAGCCGCAGAACCGGGATATCATTTCCACTTCACAATTCTATACGCCTTTTGATCATTCTTTCGTAATCTATATGGCAGATGCGCCGCGACTATTGACAAAAGTGCAAACAAAGAGTATTTTGATATAGATTAAGAAATATTATTTTGACCGAGGTTTTGAATTGAAACAGATATATCTTGATTATAATAGTACTACCCCGTTGGACGAGCGGGTTTTGCAGGCGATGTTACCATATTTACGGGAGAAGTATGGTAATGCCAGTTCACTGCATAGTTTTGGCCGCGAAGCAAAGGCGGGAATAGAAGAGGCTCGCGAAAAAGTTGCTGACCTTCTTGGAGCTGAACCATCAGAAATCTATTTTACCGGCGGCGGAACCGAATCTGATAATATGGCCATAAAGGGAGCGGCCTACTCAAAACAGGGGAAGAGAAATCATATCATTATTTCCGGGATTGAACATCATGCCATTTTCGAATCAGCTAAGTATCTTGAAAAGACGGGATTTAAGTCCAATTATCTCGGGACCGATAAAGAGGGTTTTGTTTATGCTGATAAGTTGAAAGAAAAGCTTACCGAGGAGACCTCAGTTGTTTCCATAATGCATGCCAATAATGAAGTTGGGACAATTCAGGATATTCCGAAATTAGCTGAGATTGCGCATTCAAAAGGAGCGCTTTTTCATACTGACGCCGTTCAATCCGCGGGAAAAATAAAGGTAAATGTCAAAGAGCTTGGGATCGATTTGCTGTCCATCTCGGCCCATAAGTTTTATGGACCTAAAGGGGCGGGCGTCATCTTTATTCGCAAGGGCATTAGACTTACGCCTTTATTCCATGGCGGGCATCATGAAAAAGGGCGTCGAGGCGGTACCGAAAATGTGGCCGGCATAATTGGATTGGCGGCGGCTCTGGAAATAGCAGACAATATGCGGGAAGCGGAGCATACAAGAGTATCTAATCTGGCCAATTATTTTATGGACGAAATTCAGACCAAAATTCCAAATGTTTATCTTAATGGGTCTCATGATAATAACAAGCGGATACCCTCAACGGTTAACCTTTCATTTCAGGCCGTCGAAGGGGAATCAATTATTCTTTCATTAGATATGAAAGGAATTGCTGTGGCTTCCGGTTCGGCTTGTACCTCAGGCGCTTTGGAGGCATCGCATGTGCTTCTCTCAATGAAAGTGCCGGTTGAATTGGCCCAAGGGTCTATCAGATTTTCATTGGGGAGGTTCACTACCCGGGAAGATTTGGAATACACGGTTTCGGTATTGCCGGAAATTATTGAGAGACTCAGAGCAATGTCGCCGCTTTATAAAAAATGACCGCAAAATGAATTTGGGGAAATCGGGTCGGTTTTTCCGACCCTTTTTTATATGAGAAAAAAGGTTTTGGTCGCTGTTTCAGGAGGGGTTGATTCATCAACAACCTTATTGTTTTTGCAAAAGCAGGGATATGATGTTACCGCCGCTTATATGAAACTCTGGAACTATTCCGAGGTGGGTGGAGATTCATTTCAGGATGGGCGATGCTGTTCTCTTGAATCGATAAATGACCTTCATATTATATGTAATAGGGAATCAATTCCATTTTATGTTATGGACTTCTCAAAAGAATTTCGTGAATTGGTTATTGAAAATTTTATCAGCGAATATAAGGCAGGAAGAACTCCCAATCCCTGCATTTTATGTAACACGCATTTAAAATGGTCATATCTAATAAGAAAAAGTATTGAAATTGGATGCGACTATATTGCCACCGGACATTATGCGATTATCGAATATAATAGCGCAAACAGACGGTATATTTTAAAAAAGGGAATTGATAAAACTCGCGATCAATCATACGCATTATATGGTTTATCACAGGAATCTCTGGCATTAACACTCCTGCCTCTGGGAAATTATTTAAAATCAGAAGTGAGGGAGATGGCCGGAAAATTTGCTCTGCGTACTGCAGATAAGCCGGAATCGCGGGAAATATGTTTTGTGGCTGATGATGACTATCATAGATTCATTGAAGAATGGGAGAAAAAATCAAATAGGCAAATATTGCCGGGCAATGTTGTGACCAAGTCTGGAACTGTCCTTGGAATGCATAGAGGAATTCCATTTTATACTATCGGACAACGCAAGGGATTGGGAATATCAAATCCAACGCCTTTATATGTAAACAAAATTAATCCTGATACCCATGAAATTGTGGTCGGCGATGACTGTGATCTTTACACGCGTGAATTAAGTGTAAAAAATATCAATTGGGTTTCAATTACGCCGCCTGCTCATGAGATAAAAGTTGAAGCCAAAATCAGATATCTTCATCGACCCGCGAGCGCATTGGTCGTTCCTGAAGGCGATGAAAAAGCAATAGTCCGATTTGATACTCCTCAACGGGCAATTACGCCCGGTCAATCGGCCGTTTTTTATGATCACGATATTCTGCTTGGCGGCGGGATTATCGAACCATAAAAAATAGTTGAATGCGTCTCTGAAAATCCTTAATATATTCTCCGAAAATTGATTAAATGAGAGGTGAATTATGTTAAAAGCAACCTTTATGGGGCATAGCTGTGTCTTGGTAACTGACAGCCAATATAATATTATTATTGACCCATTTCTGACGGGAAATCCGCAAGCGAAAATCAAAGCTGAAGATATTAAAGTTGATTTTATTCTTGTCACGCATGGCCATGGTGATCATTTGGGTGATGCTATCGAAATTGCTATTAGAAATAAGGCCGTCATCATTGCTCCGAATGAATTGGCGGTATATGTATCCAAACTTGGAGCTCAGGCTCATAACATGCATATCGGTGGCGCTTATAATTTTCCCTTCGGCCGGGTAAAACTGACTATTGCGCATCATGGTTCAGCCGCCGGCGACGGTTTGATCTACACCGGTAATCCCTGTGGATTTCTTATTACCATGGGAGGGAAAACTATGTATCATTCCGGCGATACTGGCCTGTTTTATGATATGAAGCTTATTGGCGAAATGAACAAAATCGACCTCGCCTTTCTGCCAATAGGCGATAACTTCACTATGGGCGTAGATGATGCCATTAAGGCGGTGGAATTTCTACAGCCTAAGAAAGTCGTCCCAATTCATTATGGGACTTGGCCGCTGATAGATACCGAACCTGAAGAATTTGCCACCAAGCTTAAGGGGTCAAAATCACAGGTAGTAATTATTTCTCCCGGCGAATCGGTGGAAGCATAAAATTTGTATAATATATAATATATCAAGGAGTGATGATGAAACGCACTATTAAGATATTTGCATGGATTGCCGGTTCCTTTCTATTGCTAATTGTGTTAGCCATAGCCGGATTAACTCTGTTTTTTCCTAAGGATAAGGCCAAAACAATGGCAATTGAGAAAATATCTTCGACTCTCGGACGAAAAGTTACCATTGACGGGATTTCATTATCATTCTGGAGCGGCTTCGGCATTTATCTTGAAGGAATAAGAATTTATAATCCTCAAGGATTTGAGGGTCCCGATATTCTATCGGCCAAGGCGCTTGATGTCAAGTTAAGAATAATGCCCTTGTTCAAAAAAGAAATACAGCTTGATAGAATCATTCTGGAAAAACCGCAAATATCGCTTCATAAACTGTCCGATGGACGCAACAATTACAAATTTGGTGATTCTCCCGATATCACTAATCAGCGCAATGTCGCTCCGGCGCCTTCCGCCGAAGAAGAATTATCGGATGAAACCAAGATGGCGGCGCTGGCGATTTCCTTTGAAAATCTAAAAATAGAAAATGGGGTTTTAAGATATCTCGATGATTCCTCCGGCTTTCAAATTTTTGCCCGCGAAATCGGTCTTCGCTCCCGAATGGATATGCCAAAGCAAATGAATTACCATATAACCGGCGTTCTTGCGATTGATTCCCTTAAAATTAGTTCTGTAAAATCAAAAATTCCCCCTATAACCATTTCAGCTGAATACGATGCCACAATTGATCTTAATGATAATTCCCTTGTTTTATCCAATTCCAAACTAAAAATAAATGGCCTCGAGTTTGATATAAAGGCGGGAATACCAAATCTGAAAACAATGGCTTTTGTTAATCTGGAAGTTGAAACTAATGGTACTAAGATAAAAGATGCACTTCCATTATTGCCCGACATGATAAAGACAAAGATTGCACCATACAAAATTGATGGTATCATCGGATTTGATGCCGCTGTTAAGTATAACAAATCTCAAAAACAGAATTTAACCTATTCGGGCAAGGCCTTGCTGACCGACCTGAAATTGTCAAAAAGCGATATCAAAGGGGAATTACTGATAAATTCCGCTCGGGTAGATTTCAAAAATAATTATCTAAGGTTTGCCATCGATAAGGGCTCTTTTGATAATAATCCGCTTGAGGGTGTGGTTGCTATCAGCAATTTCAGCAATCCGGAAATCGATGGAAAATTTAAGGGCATTTTAAATCTTTCTTTGTTAAATCCGTTCCTCCCCAAAAAGGGGAATCCGCAAATTTCCGGAATAATGCAATTTGATATTGGCGCAACCGGTTCTATAAAGAATTTATCTACTCTGCAAATGAACGGCTCCTTGTCCATCAAAGACGGCGCTTATCATGCCACAACTTTGCCCGAGCCGATTGAAAAATTCAATACCGACATTAAAATATCACCCAAAAATATGGACATAAATAACCTTTATGTTAAATTTCCTTCATCTGATTTTTCATTGACCGGCAAAATGACGAACCCCTTTCCCGGTCTTATACCAGGATACAAGGGGGAGGCATCAAAACCATTTCTGACTTTTAAGCTCAATTCCAGAAGATTGGACGCGGATAAATTATTCCCCGAGGCCGTTCCGGGTTCAGGTATAAACAGGGCGGAGATGCCGCTTGATTCTATTCCTCCGCTGATTCTGCCGGATATAAATGGCAATGGAACCAGCGCCATCGATACGTTGATTTATTCCAAAGTAGAATTCACCAAAATAACCGGAAGTATTGCTATTAAGGACAGAAAGATATATGTGACCGAGGCAAATGGCAATGTTTACACCGGAAGAGTAACTGGCGAGACAGAAATAGATCTGAATAATTTTGACAATCCCAAATATACCGGTAAATTTGAGGCAACTCAGGTTGAGGCCAATGATTTTTTAACACGGTTTGCCGGATTCAGCGGTCATTTATTTGGCAAACTGAATATGGATGGCAATTTTTCTGCCACAGGATGGGAACCGGAACCAATGTTGAAATCGCTTACCATGGACGGTTTGGCGGCGTTTAATGAAGCAAAATTGGTCAACTTTGATTTACTGGAGCAATTGGCCCAGAATCTTAATTTCAAGACTTTTGATGAGGAAACCCTGAAAGATGCCGCAACTATTTTCAAAGTCATAAATGGCCGGGTCGCTTTCGATGGGTTAAAATTTGCATCAAATCTTGGTGATTGGAATGTAGCCGGTTCTATCGGATTTGATGGCTCCATTGATTATTTGGGCGAGGTCCTTTTATCAGACAAAGTGACCGATCAATTAATGTCCCAATCAGGCATGGTTTCCTCCTTAGCCGGGTTATTCAAGGAAAGCAATACCGGGCGGGTTAAAGTGCCCTTCCGACTTGGCGGAAGTTATAAAAATCCCAAGGTTAGCCTTGATATGAGCGCCAAAAACCGGTTGAAAGATGACCTTAAGGGGAAACTTGATTCCGCCCTCCAGAATCTTCTAAAAAAGAAATAAAACCATAACTCTGGGGCGTGTTGAAAAAGCTCCATTAATAGGAAAAAGCATATTCTTGAGCAATGGGACGCTGGAACTGTCATGCTGGACTCGATCCAGCATCCAGAAAGTAGCCGCATAAGTGCAAGATAGTCAATGCATTCTGGATCCCGTGTCAAAGCACGGGATGACAGGTCGGGGCATGCGATGAACTTGAATGAGCACAATTGCCATAAAATACACTTTTTCAACAAGCCCCCCGGGCAAGTTTACAAATATCTCATTTTGTCCGATACGTATATTATATATGATTTTTAAAACCATATACGAAGATATTAGGGCCATTTATCGGAATGACCCAGCCGTTAAGAATATTGAATGTATTCTGTACCCGGGATTTCACGCCATATTTTCTCATCGATTTATTCATCCTCTTTACAAAATTGGAATTCCCTTTTTCCCGCGACTTTTTTCGCAGATAGTCCGCTTTTTTACCGGCATTGAAATCCATCCGGGGGCAACTATCGGCCGCGGGTTTTTCATCGATCATGGCGCCGGCATTGTAATAGGTGAAACTGCTGAAATTGGCGAAAATTGCGTCCTATTCCATAATGTTACCCTTGGCGGAACCGGAAAACATAAGGGGAAAAGGCATCCGACTATCGGTAATGATGTAGCAATCGGTACCGGCGCTATTATACTGGGGCCGCTGAAGATCGGGAATAATGTCAATATTGGCGCCAATACTTTTCTTTATATGGTAGATATTCCGGACAATTGCACTGTTGTCGGCACTCCAGGACATATCACTCGTTTGAACGGCAAGAGCGTGAACATCAAACCGGAACGGACGATTGTGCCGGAGGAGAATCATATCGTCAAGCCATCATCTATTCCAAAAGAGTTAACGCCTACGGATAGGTAGTTTTTCTCGCTCAAATTTCGTCGGGAATGGATTCCCGACGGCCCCGAGTAGCCTATTCTTTGTTGGGTCGGTGAGCCGGGCGACAGCCTTCAAACGAACCCAATTGGAAAATCGCTATCTATTTGTATATCAATATGTTATAAAAAATGGGTTCGTTTTTTAAATTTTTGTTTTGTCCTTTTTGGCAAAAAATAATTCATATCCCTTCATATATATGTCTTGACTCGGAATTACCATCGGTTTGATGGTGATTTTGCGAGGCGGGGGAAAGTTGGTGGAGGCGCGTAAATCGGGTCTGCCAGTGTATCGGGAAAGGGTTCTTGACACCGCAAATAAAGGGGGTTCCGTCAGGAAAGGGTTCCTGACGGCGCATAACAAAATAAATCTCAAGCCCCGCACAATAGGAGTCTCTCCTTACGGAATTCCGTCAGGAAGGGATTCCTGACGGCGCAAAAAGCAGAATTTTATCTGGGCGCATGCCATGCGCCCCTACGATTTTGGGTTGGCAGTCGGACTGAGGACCGACCGAGCACAATGAATGACCCACACCCGCCGCTCGCCTATAGCGAGCTCTGGGTGGGGTACCTATGTGTGGGATTGGGTGAGGATTTGATAAATCCCGCCTGGGGCGAACCTTGATGGCAAACCCCTACGGAATATGTGTCAGTTCACCGCTCGGCCGAGGCCTCGCTAAGGAACTGACACAACAGTGAAGTGTCAGGAAAGGGTTCCTGACACCGCGGAAGAGCGCATGCCATGCGCCCCTACGATTTCCCGCCGTAAGGGGCCTGTTGAAAAAGTCCCAATATTGAAGAAAATAGATATTTCCTCGGCAATCAAACTCGTGAAATGTCATTCCAGCGCAAGCCATTAGGTCCGGCTCAGACGGACGGGAACCCAGAAAACGGAATATAAGTGCAAGTCAGCTACTGCTTTCTGGTTCCCGTGTCAAAGCACGGGATGACAGGTCGGGGTACGGCGATAAACTTGGCCGTCGGGCTCCGGCTCTTGACGGAAATGAGCACA
>JAGVEJ010000082.1 GCA_020058225.1 Candidatus Zixiibacteriota bacterium
ATGGCAGTAAAAAATTCCCAGGGAGAATTTTGACTGAAGTCATCGATTCTGCGGGTGGCGCTATTGAAATAATAGATATTCTCAAGAATGGATTTATAATCAAGTGCGAACTTATTTCGCGCGATTTGAAATTGGGCTTATCGTTATTCTCCGATATGCTGAAATCGCCTGAATTGCCTCCGGAAAGTGTTCAGCGTCAGAAAAAGAGATTCAATTCCGCCATAATGCAATGGCAGTCAATTCCAATGTATAGCTTAAGAGATTTGCTTTATCAGAAAACTTATGGCGATGATGGTTTCGGCACAAGACTACTTGGATGCAGAGAAAGCATTGAAAAAATCAATTCGACGGAAATAGAAAAATATTACCTTAATAACATTACTCCCGACAACTCTCTGCTGATTATTGCGGGCGATATTAAGATATCTGAAGCGAAAGGAATGGTAAAAGAATATTTCTCCCAATGGTATGGTAGAAAAAAGGATGAAGTCCCCAAATCCATACCACTCCCAACAGATACTCTACAAATTTTCATAATAGATGATACCACTTCTCCCGTGGCTGATTTTGTTATAGGCCGACCCGCGGCGCCGGTAGGCACTCCGGATTTTGCCTCAATAATACTGCTTGATTATTTATTGGGACACGGCGGTCAGGTCTCCAGATTACATCAAAATATTATTTCTGATAAAGGGTTGGCAACAAGCGTAATATCGGAACTTGATTGGTCCCACGGCGACGGCATGTTCAGGATACATGGAAATTCTCCACGAGAGGCGGTAGTGAATGCCATAGAGGAGATCTTGGCTATTATGAATGATCTGACCAGAATCCGAATCCCCGCAAAGGAACTTGAGGAAGCGAAATTTTATTTCAAGGGCCTTTTTCCTTCATTATATGAAACTCCCTCCGGCGCCACCGAACAGATGGCAAGGATGGCAAGTTTTAGAGTGACGCTGAATTATCATGAAAAGCTTTTAAAAGATATTGAGGGCATTAACCCCGATATTCTTATTGATGCGGCAAGTAAATACTTGAATAGAAATTCCCTGCGACTAATAATTCGCGGTCCTGCGGAAAAAATTTCATCACAATTTAATGGTTTGGGAACAATAGAAATTATTAGTGGCATTTCTGAATAATCGGCTTATCCCACTCCCAAGTTTGGATTATTTTCATAAAAAAAACCCCGGACAAGAGCCCGGGGTAATTGCGGCAACATCTATAGGGTTACTCCCCGTATCCAACGAATTGCTGTTGCCAACCGGTACGTTGAAAGATACGGACTCGAGGAGATTCGGGAGGAAGCTTGTTGGGGTCATCAAGGTCGGTATCATAGGCCCAATTACGAATTGGAGGATCATAATAAGTTCCCGACCAATTGCCTATTGCCTGCAAAGAATTCCAAAGATTAACCATAGAACCGCGCCAGTTAAAATTCTTACCTGACCAGGTTTCCAAGAATCGCGGAAGATTTTCCAGACCTCCATTATACTGCGTGGTCGTGGAATTAGTATTGCCCGTCATAAATGAGCAGTTGACAGAGGTTTGGGTCGCCACCCTCGATGATTTGGCCAAGGTTGAATTGGCATCATTCCAAGAATTCGACAGATAAGTCACAGCATCGCCGGCGATAAATACCGGTTGTTTGTCCACCGAATTAAAATCGCCTTTAACATATAAAGGATTTTCACATACAAATGATAAGGGATGATCTAGGTCAGATCCACTCACCAATCGGGTGCCATTAAACCCGCTACGTTGATCTGAGGCATATATTACGCCATTAGCGGGCCAATAGGTACTGGTTTTCAGTTTGCTCATATCAATTTCAGTGGTATTCACATTTTTCGCCTCACGGGCGTCGTAAAATGTCTTAGTGGTAATAGTCCCGGCTGTCAATAAGCCGCTTACATTCACCCATGCGGCGCCCACTTTTGCCTGAGCCACCCCGTCAATTATCTTAAATTGGGCTATATTCTCATAGGAATCGGGATTACCGGACGCACGTTCAATAATTTTATGCGGGTCGCCGGCGTTGGTCAGCGGCAGATTGAGTTCGGTCTGACCAAAAGCGGAATCCTGTACGCGCCCAGTCCAGCGGGCGGAAGCTGAGTCATACCAATAAGCATCATTGGCGTCCAACCAATCGCCGCCGCTTAACATATTTTGATGATTTCCTGCCGCATCCTTAATAAAGACATTGCCGTTGCTCACGCCTCCACCGGTCCATTTGCGGCCATGAATTATATTTCCGGAGGCCGTGACATAGCTATCCATATATAGATTGGAGCCGGCCTGAAGCCAAAGATTGCCGTTGCTATGGACACGGCCAATCAGACTCATATCAGGACCGGGAGCAATTTCGAGATCATTCCCATAAAAAACGGCAAACTGAAAGATAGGAACCAAATCGCATTCGAAATCTTGTGTCAGTACTACCTGGCTTTGATCAATATTGGATGTGCCGGTCGAAGTAATGGTAAAAGTCTTAACCAGGGCATGCAAACCCGCCAACGGACCTTGGGTCAAATCTTGAACTGTTGCCGGGCCATTATCAACAGTATTATAAGCGGCTACACAATTATTGATGTTTTCGCTCCCCTGCGGCATAGTTGTTGGAGGAGCGCCGGTGGCGTCATACTGGGCTTGCATGGCGGCGGCGGCCCGTTCAAGACCCGCTTCCGCCGCATAGAATGATGCCATTTCATTCATTTCATTTCCGGCAATGCTTATTTCATCATTAGAGAGTTTCACAACCGCAACACCTATCATGGTCATCATTACCATCATCATAAGAGCTATCAATGTGGCGAATCCTCTCTCATCTATTTTCTTCTTCCATAATCGCATATAGTTTCCACCTCTTTTTATGTTAAAACCAAACCATCTAAATTATATATCATAATTCCGCAAGTTAACTTTGGACGTGAAGGTTCTTCTTCTATATGGATCACTCTGGAAATCCGGATCAGGATTGGCGGTCCGAGCCGTAAGAGAAATCAACACTTCACGAATATCAGGAACTAATGTGGGGACATCAAGGGTCGTTGCATTTTTCATTGTGTACTGAAACTGCAGGTCCTCAATGTTTTCAGCATAGACTTCTGCCGGTTGTCCCGGAAGTTCCATCATTAGATTTGGATGCAAAGTATCTGTATAGTCAATATAGTATTTTGCCCTCTGAAGAGATAAAATAATCGAGCCCTTGTTATATACTCTGGAGAGACTCATGGTATTATGCTGAATGTGGGCCGCAGCCACCTGAACAAGGCTTATAAGAAAAAATTCCCCGCCTCCGGAGTCTGGATCAAATATATAAGCCCACTGATTATCATGAAAGCATGATACGTCATGTCCATCGCATCGCAATTCTGCCGACGGCAGTGGCATATCATGTTCTATAGGCGCATTACATCCATTTTCCGAATATATAATTACGATTGTATCAGGATTTGTATTGAAAGCCTCAATTCCCGCCAGTCCTAAAGGTAATCCAAAACCGGCCATACGTACTTGGCGAGTTAACTCATCAATTACCGCACGCGCATTTTGCTGAACATCGGTTATATCTTCCTGTATCATCCAGGTTTTATGTTGATTGATATAGACTCCAAATACTGACGCCACTACCAATCCGGTCATAAATAACGCCAGAAGAGTCTCAATTATGGATAAACCTCTTTCAGATCCAATCTTAAATTTTATAATGTTCATAATTATCACCTTATATGCTATCGGTTCTTATATAGGCCGTCATATTATTGGAAAGAAGATCCCCACGGCGATTCCGCCAAGATGCGGTAATATCGACTCGGCGAAGATGGTTGGCAGTATTGGTAACAGTCCAGCTTCGTTGGATATTATCAACCGTATCAATTCCGGTATTTAGGAAATCGGCGGCGGTTCTTAGTTCTTCGAGTTTCTCCTGCAACAATTGCGTTGACATAGTCGCGCGATTTGACCAGTCATTTCCATCAAGCGCCACCATGGACATATTTAGAAGAAGAAGTAGCGACAAGGTTAGTATTATGACCGCTATCATAACCTCGAGTACTGTAAAGCCATCATTTTCTACTATTTTATTCATCATATCACATCCTTTGCATTCACTCCGCCATAGATGTCTGAAAAAGGTTTGCCAATCGGGAATAATATTTGGAGAGATATTTTATATTGGCGTCCCCCCATAATTTTGGAAACATAAGTTGTTGAAAAATCTATTGTTAGATATTTATAGCCACAATTTAATACCTCAAAAAATTAGTCCCAGCCTATTCTTCATCAGACATTTTTATTCATCCATGGCCTATTATCGCTTCTAATTATGGGATTTTTCCCATTTAAAATGGATTCGATACTTATTGATTCGGTTCGAAACGGTAAATTTGTTGAAAATCCACAGAGAATAATGTATCTATATGTCCGGCAATATATTGGATTTTAAAAATGGAAAATGCTCTATTCCCATAGATATCGGAGGAATAAGAAAATGGCAAAGTATTATAAAATGTATTTGGGTGGTAAGTGGGTCGCCTCAAAAAGCAGATTGACCGTGAAATCTCCCTATAATGATTCCATCGTTGGCGCCTGCGCAATGGCTACAAAAGATGATTATACTCAGGCCATATCAATTGCCGATAAGGCTTTTTCAATTACCCGCGAATTGCCATCATATAAGAGAGAAAAAGCCTGTTTATTTATTGCCGATGGACTTGAGAAAAATATAGATGCCTTTGCCCGTATGATGTCGCTTGAAGTTGGCAAAGTATGTCGTGATTCTGTGGCTGAAGTCAAACGGGCTATTGGCGTATTTCGAGTTGCCGCTGA
>JAGVEJ010000176.1 GCA_020058225.1 Candidatus Zixiibacteriota bacterium
TTGATTTTGGGAGAACCAATTTGCTCCACTGCTTCACGACTGCCATCGGTGGAATCGCCAACCGCAATTATAAATTCATCGCAAATCGGCAAAATTGATTTAATGGATTGAATAAATGGATAATCATAAGTAAATCCATTTCTTATATATGAAAATCCGCTGACCTTCATGAATATCCCATTAATTAGAAATTTACCGTAGAATATTATTGTCCAATAAAGAATTGTCAAGCCAATTGCCATATAGCTTCAATAGAAATTGACCGATATAGCGTAATAATTGACATTGAAATCGCCCACAATATTTTATTTGTTTGGGGCATAAAAAAACATTAATTAGAATTTCATTCCACTCTGGAGGATAAGAAGGTGACAAAGACAAAAGAGGATGTTTTAAGAGTTATTGATGATGCGGATGTTCATTATATAAGACTATATTTCACGGATATTTTGGGGCGTTTGAAAGGAATGTCAATTACCCGTTCCGAAATCGAAACAGTATTGGAACGAGGGCAGGGATTTGACGGTTCCTCTATTGAAGGATTTGTCCGGATAGAGGAATCAGATTTAATGGCAATTCCGGATTTGAGAACTTTCAGGATAATCCCGTGGGAAATTGGCGGCGAAAGAACCGCCATGATGTTTTGCGATATTCAAATGCCGGATGGCTCGTCTTATACCGGCGACCCGCGATGGGCGCTAAAACGACAGCTTGAGAAAATTGCTCAAAAAGGGTGGACGGCCTACCTTGGTCCCGAAATTGAGTATTTCTATTTCAAGGATGAATCTATGCCGCAGATAATTGATCAATGCGGCTATTTTGATTACGGTTCTTTTGATCTTGCCACTCAAGTGATGAAAAAGACTGTTACCGCCTTGGAGCTAATTGGCATTCCCGTGGAATGCTCCCATCATGAAGTCGCCCCCAGTCAACAGGAAATTGATTTGAAATACCAGGAAGCTCTGATTATGGCTGATTTTGCCCAAATATATAAATTTGTCGTTAAAGAAGTTGCGGCCGAGAATGAAATTTATGCTTCATTTATGCCCAAACCTATTTTCGGTGAGAATGGTTCAGGGATGCATACCCACATGTCACTTTTCAAGGATGACGTAAATCTTTTTTATAAAAAGAACGACCCTTATCAAATTTCGGATATGGCAAGATATTTTATGGCTGGAGTCCTGACACATATAAGGGAAATTACTTTGGTGTTAAACCAGTGGGTGAACTCTTATAAGCGGCTTGTGGTTGGCTACGAAGCGCCGGTTTATATTTCTTGGGGGAGACGCAACCGCTCCAGTCTTATACGTGTTCCAATGTTTAAGGCCGGTCACGAAAAATCGACTCGAATTGAATTACGATCTCCGGATCCGGCCTGCAATCCGTATTTGGCTTTTGCCTTGATGTTGGCGGCGGGAATGACGGGAATTGAAAAAAAGTATAACCTGCCTGAGCCGATTGAGGAAAATATCTTTACCATGACAAAAGACAAACGGAAAGAATTGAATATTACCGCCTTACCGGATTCGCTTGAGAATGCCATTAAGGAAACGGAAAAATCAAAATTGGTTAGAGACACTCTTGGCGACCATATATTCGAACAGCTTATAGCCAATAAAAAGGTGGAATGGGATAACTACCGCATTGCGGTCACCAAATACGAAATTGATACATATCTGCCATTCCTGTGATAGCAGAATACTCCAAACTATCCGCAATGGATATAATAAAAGGCCTGAGGGATAAATCCTTCAGCGCCGTTGAAATTTGCGAATCCGCTCTATCTCTCGCCGAAAGCAAAGGCCGGGAATTGAACGCCTTTATAACTTTGACTCATGACAAAGCTTTTGCACAGGCTCGGGAGATTGACAGGAAAATTCATCATAATGAAGATATCGGACCGCTGGGAGGCGTGCCAATAGCCCTAAAAGATAATATCTGCTACACTGATTGTCCCACGACATGCGCATCTCATATTCTTGATAAATTCATTCCGCCTTATGATTCAACCTGTGCAACCAGATTAATTTCTGCCGGGGGCATAATTATTGGTAAAACTAATATGGATGAATTCGCTATGGGATCATCTAACGAAAATTCATATTATGGACCGGTCATCAATCCAATCGGAAACAATCTTGTTCCCGGTGGATCATCGGGAGGTTCGGCTTCTGCAGTAGCGGCCGGCATCGTACCCATTGCATTCGGTTCGGAAACCGGTGGTTCTGTTCGCCAGCCGGCGGCATTTTGCGGTATATATGGTCTAAAACCATCTTATGGCGGAATATCGCGCTATGGATTGGCGGCATTTGCATCATCGATGGATCAAATCGGTTCCTTTGCACGCAATATAAAGGACTTGTCGCTGGCTTATAGGATTGTCTGCGGCCGAGACGAAAATGATTCAACTTCGGTTGCCTTTGCCCATCCTGATTATCCAGATTTGTTGGAGTCAGAGAGGAAATTCCAAATTGGTATCCCCAGAGAATTCTTCCTTGAAGGATTAGATAAGGAAGCTGGGAAGCAAATTGATAACGCCATAAAACTTTTTCAAAAAGATGGGCATACAATTAAAGAAATTTCCTTGCCTAATTCGCCGCTGGCAATTGCGATTTATTATATAATAGCTGTTGCGGAAGCTTCATCGAATCTGGCTCGATATGATGGTGTGAAATATGGGTTGCGGATTAAAGACGACGACCTGATAAATATGTATGACAAGACTCGCAATTTGGGATTTGGCAGTGAGGTGAAGAGAAGAATTATTCTCGGTACTTATGTGCTGTCGGCAGGATATTATGATGCTTATTATTTCAAAGCGCAACAAGTGCGGGAGCTGTTAAAAAGAGATTTCGAAACGGTTTTCAAAGATGTGGATATGGTTTTGACTCCCACTTCTCCTACCGCCGCATTTAAGATAGGGGAGAGAATTGACGACCCATTGGCGATGTATCTTTCGGATATATATACAGCTCCGGCCAATCTTGCCGGGATACCTGCGGTATCAATTCCTTGTGGCGCTGTTTCCGACGGCAGGCCGGTTGGGCTTCAGCTTATGGCGAAAGCCTTTGATGAGTTGTCGCTCTTTCAAATCGCATCAAGATTCGCCAAATTAGGGGAATAGAAAATGGCTTACTTCCAATCCGGTAATATCAAAATATTCTATGAGGAAGTAGGGAAGGGAATTCCCATTGTATTCATGCATGGATTTTCTTTGAACAATACCATGTGGGAATGCCAAGTCTCACAGTATTCAAAAAAATATCGGGTAATAACTTACGATGCGAGAGGCCACGGAAATTCTGAATCACCTGAATCCGGTTACTCAAGAGAAGATAGAGCGCTTGATTTGCTCAATCTTGCCAATCACCTGAGTCTTCCACCATTTCATTTGGTAGGCTTCTCAATAGGGGGAGGCGATGCTCTCTGTTTTGCCATAGAAAACCAATCAAGATTAAACTCGCTGATACTCGTGGCATCAGTAGCTTCCGGATTCAAGCCGAAAGTTAAGTTCCATGATTATGGTGATATAGTAAAGGAAAAGGGGATTAACGTAGCGAAGGGGATGTTTATTGAGTCATCTCTATCAAAGTATGGTGATAATCATCGCGAAATAAAGGAAAAGCTGGAAGGCATGATGAATACATTCAGCGGAAAATATTGGCTTGATCCAATGTCCGGGAAATATCCGAAGCGCGATGATGTGATCCTTTCCGCGAGTGTCCGAATCCCTGTTCTTATAATTGTTGGGGAAAATGATATTTCTTGGATGCCTTTGGCAAAAATCCTAAATGAAAAAATCCTCGACTCAAGGTTGGAAATACTATCCGGAGTAGGACACATGGTGAACCTTGAAGCGCCCGACAAATTTGATCAAATCCTTAATGATTTTCTAAGCAAAATTGATATAGGTGCAAATTAGTTGGGAGCTAAATGGCAGATAGCTTGACAATAAGCGGATATGAGGCTGTAATTGGTCTCGAGGTACATGCGCAATTATCAACCGAAAGCAAAATATTCTGTGGCTGTCGTGTTGAATTTGGCGCGCCACCCAATAGCCTAACCTGCCCGGTATGTCTTGGCCTTCCAGGTGCGCTTCCAGCGCTAAATAAAAAAACCGTAGAATATGCCTTGAGAATGATATTGGCGATTGATGGAACTGTTCGCCTTCGTTCAGTTTTTGCCAGAAAAAATTATTTCTATCCAGACCTTCCCAAAGGGTATCAGATTTCTCAATTTGATTTACCGATAGGAGAGGGAGGGGAAATAGCCATACCTATTCCCGGCGAAAAAAGGAAAAAAGTAATTCGCTTGAGACGAATCCATCTCGAGGAAGACGCTGGCAAATCGCTTCATCCCGAATCCGGCGAAAAATTCACGCGGGTAGATTTCAATCGTTGCGGCGTGCCACTAATTGAAATTGTGACCGAACCGGATATCTGCTCCCCACAGGAGGCCTATGCTTATTTGATCAAATTAAAGCAGATATTACAGTTTCTAGGAATATGCACTGCCGATATGGAGAAGGGGCATCTAAGATGTGACGCCAATATATCTATCCGACCAATTGGCTTAAGCAAAATGGGCGCCAAAACGGAAATCAAAAACCTCAATTCATTCAAAGCAGTGGAAAAAGCATTAGCATTTGAAATCGAGCATCAAGTACAAGTTCTTCAATCGGGAGGAATAATTAAACAATGCACCATGCTTTGGGATGATAAACACCAAGTGGCCGAACCGATGCGCAGTAAAGAGGAGTCGCATGATTATCGTTATTTCCCCGAACCCGACCTTGTCAATCTTGTAGTAACCGAAGAGTGGCTTAATCAGGTTAAAGCAACTCTGCCCGAATTGCCCGAAATTCGCGCCGCAAGATTTGTCCGGCAATATAATATTCCCGAATACGATGCCAACGTGCTTACAGAATCTCGTGAATTGGCTGATTATTATGAAAAGGTAATGCAGAATTTTGGAGATGGAAAAGCGGCATCGAACTGGATTATGACCCAGCTCTTGAAAGTTATAAATGAAGAAAAGGCTGAACTAGAAAACTATCATATTTCGCCCGTTATGATTGCAGAACTACTGAATTTTGTGCAAAGTGGCAAAATATCGGGAAAGATTGCCAAGGATGTTTTTGAGGAAATGGTTGCGACTTCCAAAACGGCCGGGGAAATAATATCATCGCGGGGGTTGACACAGATATCGGATGATTCTTTAATTAGAGAAGTAATTGCAAAGGTTTTGGCGGAGAATGAGAATAATTTGAAGAAATATCTTTCAGGGAAAAAGCAGATATTTGGGCATTTTGTCGGCCAAATCATGAAGGAAACCGGCGGAAAAGCCAACCCAGGACTGGTCAATAAAATATTGCAGGAGAAACTTGATGAGCTTGCCCGTTAATTTGGCCGTGTTCATTTCCGGTGGTGGGACAAATCTCCAATCTCTGATTGATGCCATCAAAGCCGGAAGGCTTTCCGCTAAGATTGCTTTGGTTGTATCAAGCCGCAAAGATGCCTATGGTTTGGAACGCGTCCGGGGTGAACATATCGAGGCTTTTGTCTATCGACCCAAAGATTATCCCGACGAGGAGGCAGCGGAAAAAACTCTGCTTGCCATGCTGGAAAAATATCAAATTGATTATATCGCATTGGCGGGATATCTCAAATTGATGCCTTCATTATTAATAGGGAAATTTAGGGGCAGGATTACCAATATTCATCCCGCCCTTCTTCCAAAATTTGGCGGGAAAGGGATGTATGGTCATCATGTGCATGAGGCTGTCATAGCGGCAGGCGAAAAAGAATCGGGAGCTACCGTTCATATCGTTGATGAAATATATGATCACGGGAGAATATTATTACAGAAGAAAGTGGATGTATATCCAAGTGATACGCCGGAATCTTTGGCGGAACGAGTCCTTAGCGTGGAACATCAAATTTACCCGGAAGCATTACAGAATCTGATTAAAGGAAATATATAAATATGGAAAAAGTGATTCTTCAAACCGAAATAAAAGAGTTGTCCTTATTCTCGCGCGGGAAAGTGCGTGATGTTTATGACCTTGGCGATAAGCTTTTGATTGTTACTACCGATAGAATCTCGGCTTTTGATTGCGTTTTACCGAATGGCATTCCCGGAAAAGGGAAAGTATTGACGGCAATGTCACTATTTTGGTTCAATCTGATAAGAGATATAGTACCATCGCATCTAATTACTGCCGATGTTGACCAATTCCCAAAAGAATTGCATAAATATCGCGAGATACTCGAAGGCCGCACTATGCTGGTAGTTAAGGCAAAAAGAATAGATATTGAGTGTGTGGTGAGGGGATATATTTCCGGTTCCTTATGGAAGGAACTGTTTTCCGCCCGTAAGAATGGGATTAACGAAGTGCATGGTTTCAAATTTCCGCCTGATTTGCGTGAATCAGATAAATTGCCCAAACCTATTTTTACCCCTGCTACCAAAGCAGATGACGGTCATGATGAAAATATTTCTTTTGCTAAAATGGCTGAATTAATTGGAGACGAGACTGCTGAGCTATGTCGTTCAAAGACGCTTGAAATATACAAGAAGACTTCAGACTATGCCTATGGCCGCGGCATAATCATTGCCGACACCAAATTTGAATTCGGATTCCATAATGGAAAGCTGATAATAATCGATGAAGTATTATCTCCCGATTCGTCCCGATTCTGGCCGCTTAACCAATATTCACCCGGCAAGGGACAACCGTCATTTGACAAACAATTTATTCGGGACTATCTTGCCGAACTTGATTGGGATAAAAATCCGCCGGCGCCAAGACTGCCGGAAGAGATTGTAATGAAATCCGCCGCCAAGTATAAAGAGGCGGAGAAACTCTTGATAGGATAATTAATATGAGCGGTTTGATAAAAATTAGGCGCACATTAATATCTGTTTCCGATAAATCCGGTTTGGTCGATTTTGCTTCAGCCTTGAGCAAATTAGGGATAGAAATCATTTCCACCGGTGGAACTCTGGCCGTCCTAAAAAAAGAGGGGATACATGCAATTTCGGTTTCCACTTTCACCGGAGCGCCCGAGATTCTCGGAGGGCGCGTTAAGACACTGCACCCCAAGATACATGCCGGTATTCTCTTTCGCAGAGACAATGAAGATGATTGCGCCGAGTTGACGCATCATGAATACAAGGCGATTGATATGGTGGTGGTCAACCTTTATCCTTTTGAAAAAACGGTAAAAAATCCAAAATCGACTGATGATGAAATAATTGAGAATATTGATATCGGCGGTCCCTCAATGATTCGTGCCGCGGCAAAGAACTTTCAGGGTGTAGCTGTCGTGACTTCTCCGGAAGATTATCAATCTATTATTGATGAAATGACCAAAAATGATGGAGCGCTTGGTCTTGAGTTTCGAAGAAATTTGGCATCAAAGGCTTTTGCTCTAACTCATAAATATGATGGAGTTATAGCTAATTACTTTTTGTCAGACGGGCAATCGGGAAAGCAGATATTTCCATCTCAACTTGATTTCAGATATTCTCTCAAATCGTCGCTTAGATATGGCGAAAATCCGCACCAGCAGGGGGCGTATTATCAGGATGAATATTATCAGGGACCGTCTTTGACCCGGGCAACAATTCTATCAGGTAAAGAGCTTTCCTATAATAATATTGCTGATATGGATTCCTGTCTTGATATGGTATTGGACTTTAGCGAGCCATTTGCGTGTATTGTCAAACATTCTAATCCTTGTGGTGCGGCGACCGGCAAAAATTTGACCGATGCCTATCGCGATGCTCTTGCCTCCGATCCCCTTTCCGCTTTTGGGTCGATTATCGGATTTAACAGACAGGTTGACCTGGACACGGCTAAGTTATTATATGATACGGAATTTATTGAATGTATTATAGCTCCAGAATATAACAATTCTGCCTTGGAATTACTTAAAAAGAAGAAGGCACGAAGAATTCTATCATTGCCGGAAATTGCCAAAGGTCGCCAGCGCTCTGAAATGGTTTTCAAATTTATCAGAGGCGGAATATTATATCAAACCGCTGATGAACATGAGCTTGAGGAATCTGCTTTACAGGTTGTAAGCCAGCGTCAACCGACCAAATCTGAACTGAAATCTCTTTTATTTGCATGGAGGATTGTTAAACATACCAAATCGAATGCTATTGTAATTGCAAAAGAGACAGCCACCGTGGGCATTGGAATGGGTCAAACTTCTCGAGTTGATTCATCATTTTTGGCCATTAAGCGCGCCAGCGAAAGGGCGAAAGGGGCTGTATTGGCCTCAGATGCGTTTTTCCCAATGCCGGATGGTGTTGAGGTTGCTCTTAATGCCGGTGTTACGGCAATTATACAACCGGGCGGTTCTAAGGGAGATGCTTTGGTGCTGGAGGCTGTTGATAAGGCTGGCGCCGCAATGGTTTATACGGGAATAAGACACTTCAAGCACTAAAGCCCAATTAATTTCAAAAAATACGCTTGCAAACACCCTCATTTGGCCGTAAATTGCCTTTGAGACAAGGTTTTTTGGAAAGGAACTGCCGTGGGAGATAGAATTCTTGAGATAGTTGTCCTTTTGATGTCCCACATCAGGGAGACCAGAGGGAATTTCGAAAATCTCGAAGATTTATCTGATAGCCTTAAAAGCCAAGGATTTACCGATAATGAGATAAGCTCGGCATATTCATGGATTTTGGATCAAATCCAAACCGAGTCTCAATTATTAAGTAATATTTCCCGTTCCGCCGACTCTTTCAGGATCCTAAGCGATGTCGAACGCCAGCATTTTCTTCCTGATGCGGTTGGCTATCTTTTGCAATTAAAATATCTTGGCCTCTTGACTGATGGTCAAATGGAGCTTATTTTTGAGCGTGGCCTAATGATTGGCCCGCCTCCAATAGATATTGAACAGATAAAGATGATTACGGGGACTGTACTTTTTCATGATACGGGGCATCCGGAATTAATACGTCATCCGGCGTATTTTCTCAATGATGAAGATGGGCTGATAAATTAGCCTATTTTTAGGAATTTTTGACTGTATTATTAATGTTCTTAAAAGATAAGAAGATAATTGTCGGTCTTACCGGCGGAATTGCCGCCTATAAGACTCCAAATTTAATCAGGTTACTCAAGAAAGATGTGGCCGATGTCCGCGCCATCATGACTAAATCTGCTACGAAGTTTATTACTCCCTTAACCATTGAGACTGTTTCCCAAAATCCGGTATCAATTGAAATGTTTCCAGAAGATAGATTTGTGGGGACACATCATATAGATATGGCGGAATGGCCGGATCTGTTTATTATAGCGCCTGCGACAGCGAATTTTATTGCCAAAGTCACAGGCGGTATTTGCGATGAACTTCTGCCCACCGTTATTTGTGCCACACGAAAGCCGGTAATGATAGCGCCTGCTATGAATACAAACATGTATC
>JAGVEJ010000191.1 GCA_020058225.1 Candidatus Zixiibacteriota bacterium
AAAAACCCCAAAAAAGCGCCGGCAGGAACCCTTTCCTGCCGGAATTTCGTCGGGAAAGGGTTCCCGACGGCGCATAATGGGGCTTTATCAACAGTCCCGAAAGCGGGAAACTAGAAAATAAGGACAAAACCATAAGGGTTTCGACCTACAAGAAAATATGATACAACCCTCCTACCGCAAATATTTGGATCCCGACACGGTCGGGAAGCTTAAGGGGATGGAACTGCGCGCCCGGATGGTGGTCGAGGGGTTCATCGCCGGTCTGCATAAGTCGCCGTATCACGGTTTCTCGGTCGAATTCGCCGAGCATCGTCAATATATGCCGGGGGATAATATCCGCGATATCGACTGGAAGGTTTTCGCCAAATCGGACAGGTTTTATATAAAGCAGTACGAAGAGGAAACCAATCTCAAGGCTTATCTTCTTCTCGATTGTTCGGCCTCGATGGGGTATAGTTCCGGCGGGACGGTGAAGCTTGAGTATGCCTCGCTGTTGTCGGCGGCGCTGTCGTTCATGATGCTTAAACAGCGCGATGCGGTCGGGCTGGTGACCTTCGACGAAAAAATCCGTCGGTATCTTCCCCCGCGAAGCAAATCCGGCCATTTACATATCTTGTTGCAGGAATTGGCCAATCAAAAGGCAAGCGATAAGACCGATATAGCCATGGCCTTGCATGAAATGGCGGAGCGAATAAGTCGGCGGGGTTTGATTATTATATTATCAGACCTATTGGATGAGCCGGAGAAAATTGTTTCCGGGCTCAAGCATTTCCGTCACAAGAAGCATGAGGTTATATTATTCCATATTCTCGACCCGCGGGAACGGGATTTTGCCTTCCCGGCCGAGGCAGTTTTCAAGGATTTGGAGACCGGCGAGGAGATGACCACACTCCCCTGGCAGATTAAGAAACATTTCTCGCGAATGTCCAAAGAATTTTCGGAGAAGATAGCGTCTGACTGCCGTCAAAGCCGGATAGATTATCATCTGATTGACACAGCCGTGCCGTTTGATTATGCCTTATATGCTTTTCTGGCCAAGCGGGAGAAGCTGTATTAGTGTAGTGTCCCTAACGCTTTCTTACATCACCCAGCGGAATGCGCCGGCAGTTCATCGCCGCGATGAAGTTTACAGGAAATACATATATGGAACTTAATTATCGGCGTTTCGTAAATAATAAACCAGCGTGAAAATTGTATTTTACATCAGCCTGTTGTATTTTATTATCGTATGCAACGCCTCTGCCGGAGTTATTAATGGTACCGTCACTGACTCCCAAACCGGCGAGTCGATATCATCGGCGACCATTCGGGTTGAGGGGACCGGCAAATCGATAGTAACCAATCAGGCCGGGCAATACCGGATTAGGCTTGATGCGGGAAATTTTCTTTTAAAATTCAGCCATGTGGCTTATTATTCGGATACCATATTTGTTCAAAGCCCCGATTCAGCAATTTCAGTTGATATAAAACTTCGCCCATCGGTTCATCTTTTAAGAGGAATGCGCGTTTACGATAGGAAGTATGATCCGGCGCAGGAAATTATTATTGAGGCAATAGCCAGAAAGGAAAAGCTATTGGCCCGATTGAGAAGTTATTCTTTTGAGGCCTATACCAGGGCGCTATGGCGGGATAGGAAAAAACAAAAGCCAAATGACATCATTATAATTACGGAAACACAACTTAAATCATTCTGGGAACCACCCAATAAACATAAGGAGATTATCACCGCCCGCAAGCAGAGCGCAAATTTTTCCGCTGAACAAAACCTATATGCTCTTGGTGAAATTATAGATTTCAATGAGAATAGAATTGATTTTGGGGTAACATCAGTGGTTTCGCCGACGGCCAAAGATGCATTGGATTATTATAATTATTATTTGACGGACACCCTTTTTTGGGACAGCCTCGCAATTTTTCGGCTGGAAATAGAGCCGAAAACCCAGGCCACTCCCCTTTTCATGGGGACAATCGATATTGCCGATTCCAGCTATGCCATAGTTGGGGTTGATGTTGGATTTAACAAGGCTTTTCCGGCGCCAATGATATCCAATATTCATTATGCCCAAAAATGCGCGCCGTTCGATAGTATTTGGATGCCGATTGAAGTCAAGGCCTCGGTCGATGTCGATGTTCCTCTGGTTAATCTTCAATTGGAATTTGAGATGTTAGCTTCATTGCATAATTACAATATTGATGTCAAATCTCCTCAAGGGACATTTGATGATTATGTTTATGAAATTGCGGAAAATGCCGATGATATTGATTCGGTGACATGGGATTCAGGGCAGATTATCCCCCTTACTCCGGATGAAATTCGTGGGTATCAAAGAATCGATTCAATAGAAAAAGCTCCCAAGCCATTTCGCTATTATTTGGCAAGGGGGATCATGGCGGCTATTTATATCCCCACATTTATGTACGACTGGTTCCATTATAATAGGGTCGAGGGGGCATATCTGGGAGTGGCGGATACTACACAGAATAAATTCCCCGGCGTTGATGTAAAATTTAAGACAGGATGGGCATTCTCGCAGAAATATTGGGAGCATGATTATGGGCTAACATATACCCTGCATAAAAAATGGCGGCTGAAAGCGGGGTTGGAATATCATGACCGGACAATGCGGCGCAATATAATTATCACCGGCCCCTATGGCAACCCGACTTTTTCGGCCTTGCTGGTGGGGGAAGATCCGTATGATTATTATCTGGAGAAGGGATTTAGTTATCGCTTACAGACCAAAGTCATCAGCCATCGCTTGGAGTTGTCGGCAAATTACAATGATTTTCTGCAGTACTCTTTAGATAGAAATACACGCTACAGTTTTTTTGGGGAAAATACCGCTGCTCGTTCAAATATCTCAATAATTGATGGACATTTGCGGTCTTTGACGGGGCGTCTAAGATGGAGAACGACTGAATTGGTAAAAAATAAAAAAAATGAAACGACGATTGCATCATATCCTTATAGTAGTTTGACTTTGGAAACGGAAATGGCATCGCCCAAATTGATCAAAAATGATTTTAATTATCACCGACATTCGCTTCGCTTCTATCATTCGCGCCAAATAATGGGTTGGGGGATATCGACATTTGATATTAATGGAGGCATGTCCGAGGGCGGGCTTCCGCCTCAAAGGCATTTTGTGGTTGATTGTGCGACGTCAATTTTTTATGAGGGTTTATCGTTTAAGACAATGGGTGATTCAAATTTCAGCGGCGATTGGGCCGTTTCGGCATATTATCAGCACAACTTTGGCCGAAGCCTTTTTCTTAAAAGTGGAATTCCTCTTATAAGAGACATACCCTTATCGTTTGCCATTCATGGCGGGATGTTTTTTAATGAATTTAATAGGGAACCGCTTAGTTCAAATCAATTTTTTAATACAACACTTGATAAACCCTATAAAGAAATCGGTTTTGGGATAGGGGGGATTCCGCCGCTAATGCTGGGATGTTATTTTACATGGCAGTTATCGGATTATCCGACAAATAAATTTTCATGGCAATTGGGGCTGATGTTTTAGGTGGGGCGGTTTTCGAAAATCAGTATGATAAAGTAAAAATTGCTTTTAGGGCTTCGCTTTTCAGTAAATCGGTATGATTGGATATGGGCGAAATGTGAAGCAAATTGGATGAAGAAATTTCGGCAAGTTTTCTTATTTCTTCATTATTAATTTCATCTTGGTCGGCCACCAGAATGGTCTTGGTTGTGATCGGTGGAATATCATCAAGGCCAGTTCTTTCAATCGGGTAGCCGGAAAGTTTCTGATACCACCAAAAATAAGTCATTTTATAAAAGGGTATGGTAATTCCTCCCTTTTTATCTTTAACAGAACTCAGCCATTTATTTACGGTTAGAAAAGGATTGATGGCGACAATTCCGGCAATTCGTTTTTCATTTTGAGAGGCGATCAAACAGGCATCAGCGCCGCTTTCGAAACCGGCCGCAATCATCGGAGCGGTAAGCTTTCCATGAAGATTCAAGTAAACGATAACTTCCATCAAATCATCGGCTTCAAGGATGCCGGCCGAATGATAAATACCGCCGGAAAAACCATTAGCTCGTTGATCATAAAGGACAACATTATAGCCAGAATCAATTAGGGGGGAAATAAGCTCGAACATAAATGTGGAATTGGTATCATCGGGATGCAGGAGGATAACGGTTCCTTTTGGTTGGTTACCAATAAGGTCGGACGAAAAAAATAACCCGGCCAAGGTAATATTATCATTATTGATTACTGAAAAAGTGTCAGGGTGTAAACCGGCTTGGACAAAATAGGCGGGATCATTTATAGGTTTATATTTGGAATCATCAAATTTTTCACGGTCCGGGCGGGCAGTCATTTTAGTTACTGTGATTAGGGGATAAATTATATAAAAAATGATCAAAAGTATTACAATTGCCAGAACGGCGATAGTTTGGACTGTTTCTTTGGTTTTTTTAGACATCAATTTTGCCATGGTAATTCTCGCTAACCAAAAGATTTTTATTATGATAAGTATTGAAAGTCGAATCAGCAAAGGAAATATTATTCAAAATAATGGTTTAATTGAATTCCGGCAGGAGGGACGAACTCGGAACTCCCTACGGTGCGGGAGTGGGTGGGGTGATATTCGGCTTATTTCGAAAAAATATTCATAAAAAATTGCCATATATTTTGCAATTTTTGAGTGTTTGGAGGTGATTTTACCTCGAAAAGGGTTTGGTGTTCAATAAATGAACGATGGTCTTAAGCCGTTAATTTACATATTCCTATGATAATCAAGCGGTTATTCTAACACAAAAACGGGTAAAAAAAATCAAATAAATTAAAAATTCCTATTGACAGAATGAAGGGGTGGATATATATTAGGGCGGATGATAGGAATAGTGTCCGCTTAAATAACCTTGTTAAAGACAATACAATAAGGTGAACTTTATTAAGGTCTTCAAAAGCCCTGAAACAAAAAGTCAAGAATGATACTTCGATTTTAGGACGGCCGTGGGGGGTCGCTTAAAATTAGCAGATGTAAATGAAAGCAGAATTGTTAGGTAGCTTAACAATACTGTAAAAAAAGGACGAAAACGCCGATAGGTGAAGTAAGTCGCCTTGGCTGAGACATTGATTAAGGCTGTTTATTCCTTGAGGTTGCGGTTTATTGCAGAATAGCTAAGGGATTGTTAAACCTGATAACCAATTACAAATGAGGAGGAAGGAATGTCCTTCAACCCCAGGTCCCTAAAGCTCTATTCCTTGAGCGTTATAGTTTTGGCGCTGATGGTATTTATATCTACGGGGCAAGCCCAGATATATCCGGATTTGGAGATATGGATGCAGGATGTCACGGGGACTCCCGGTCAGCAGAATGCGGTTATTTCTGTTTATATGCGGAATTATACCGATACTGTCGCCGGATTTGAGCTGTGGCTTATGCTGAATCGACCGGATAGGATTGAATTTAAGACCAATCTGGATACTATAGTGGATACTTCATATCTGAGATGTACACAATGGAATGGACCTATATGTACCGACACAATTTTTGCGTCAAAATATTGGGTTTGTACGCAATGGAACGGTCTGCAATGTATTGATTCATCGGTTCAACTGGGTTATTACCGATGTAATCAATATGATACACTGGGGCATTGCGTGGATTCCACTTTTATTCCCGGATATGACTGGATGACTATCGATAGCACGCCGGTTTTTACCGGTAATTTTGATACTACCGGCACGCTTATTTCGGGATGGGAATATGTGCAGTCCCGGTCGTTGGGGGGCCAGGGGTATGACATAAAAATTACGGCGCAAGCCAACCAAATCCCGTATCCATATACTAAGGGCATTGGATATCCTCCCAATCCTTATGACACTAGGCCCTTGATTAAATTATTGGCCGATGTC
>JAGVEJ010000181.1 GCA_020058225.1 Candidatus Zixiibacteriota bacterium
GCTATGGTTTCCTTGGATATCCGGTGCTTCAGGCCGCCGATATCTGCGTGTACAATGCGGACAAAGTTCCGGTAGGGAAAGATCAGGAAAAGCATATCTGGCTGGCGGCGGATCTGGCCGGAAGATTTAATTCGGTTTACGGCGAGATATTCAGAATTCCGCAAGCTCTTTTCACCACGGCGCCGGTTATTCTCGGTACTGATGGACGCAAAATGTCAAAATCCTATGATAATCATATCAAAATAGCCGAGACCGACGAGGAAACCACGGCCAAATTGAAAAAGATGTTTACCGATCCGAAAAAACTTCGCAAGGGCGACCCGGGGCATCCTGAAAAATGTCCGGTTTATTTTCTGCATAAGATTTATACCGAAAATCCGGAGAATATTATTGCCGCACCCTGCCGCAAGGGAGAATTGGGATGTGTTGATTGCAAGAAAATGGCCGCCCAGAATCTTCTTGCCGCATTAAAACCGATTCGCGAAAAAAGAGTTGTAATTGAAAACAATAAAGATTATATCTGGGATGTGTTGAATAATGGCGCCATAAGAGCCAGGAAAAGGGCCTCGGCAGTGATGGAAAAAGTCCGTGCCGCCATGAAGATGGATTATCGCAAATAATGAATACCGTCAAAGATAACTATTCGGTTGATTTGGATATCTTTCAGGGACCGCTTGATCTGCTTTTATATCTCATAAAGAAAGATGAGATAGATGTTTATGATATCCCCATTGCCCGTGTCACTGAGCAATATATGCGATATATAGATTTGATGAAGACGCTTAACCTTGAATTGGCCGGCGAATATATCTTGATGGCGGCGACCTTAATAAGAATTAAGGCGCGTCTTCTTCTCCCCCGCGACGAAACGGATTCTGAAGAGCACGACCCGCGTGAAGAACTGGTGGCGGCGTTATTGGAATATAAGAAATTCAAGGAAGCCAGTGAAATTTTGCGCGAAAAAAGGCTTTTGGAGGAACGGGTTTATATTCCACCTCCGGTAGGAGGGAATATTAACGGCAACAAAGAGAAAATCGTTCTATCCGATACAACGACAATTTTTGATCTTCTGACTGCCTTTAAGGAAGTATTGGAGAGGGCCAGTCAAGAATCGCTTTATACAATTACTCCTGAAGAAGCCAATATTGAAGACCGCATTTTAAGAATACTTGATATTCTCGGCAATAAAGACTCCGTGACATTTCAGGAGCTTTTCGAAGACCTGCCTCGAAAAATAGTGGCCATTGCCACTTTTCTGGCAATTTTGGAATTGGTCAAGATAAGAAGAATTGCCATCCGGCAGTCTCTGCCGTTTTCCGAACTAAGAGTCTATCGCGGTGACAGGTTTGAAGACCCGGAACCGGCATTAGATTTTATCAAAAAAATTCACCAACATAATGGCAATTGATTTATGAGCGACAATGGAAATAAACTCTCAATTATTGAAGCCTTGATAATGTCATCGCCGGAACCGCTTCCGGCCAGAAAAATTATTGACCTCATTGAGGATGTCTCCTCAGCCGAAATAGATGATGCCGTAATCAATCTGAATGATAAATATAATAATACCGGGGCTTCATTTCGAATTCGCAAAATCGCCGGCGGATATCAAACTTATATTATTGAGGATTATGCCGGATACGTTGAAGAGCTTCATACTCGACGGAAAAATACCCGCCTAACCCGCTCGGCGCTGGAAACTCTGGCCATTATAGCATACCGTCAACCGGCCACAAAACTGGATATTGAAATGATTAGAGGGGTGGCTTCGGATTCTGTCCTGCATACTCTTATGGAAAAGAAGCTTATTACCCTCGCCGGACGCGCCCAAACCCTGGGGCGGCCTCTCTTATACCGTACGACTGAGGAATTTCTGAAATATTTCAGCCTAAATAGTATTGATGACCTCCCCAAGATGGAGGAAATTGAGGAACTTGTGTCAATGCATGACGCTGATAATCAACAGGCTCTTCCATTTGAGACAACCCTCACTGGATCAAATACTAAAACAACTCTATTCGATGAAAATGAAGAATTGAATATTCCCAAAGAGCATCTTGATGAAATAACTGATACTACCGATTTTCCCGAAATTACTCCCGAAGAACGGGAAATGGTTGATGCCCTGAACGAAAGCAAACCCTTTGCGAATCAACAAAATCATGATAACCCTGATATGTAATATATAATAGTTTCTCCCGGATAATTTCTTCATAGGGAGGAGCATTCCATATTGATCCGAATAAATAAATATCTATCAATTTGCGGAGTAACATCGCGTCGAGGGGCGGAACAGCTGATTGAGAAAAGAAGGGTCGCTGTCAATGGCCAAAATATTGACCGCCCGGGGGTAATGGTTGATGAAAACAATGATATCGTCAAAGTTGACGGAACTGTAGTTAAACCGGTTGCTGATAAATATTATATTCTTCTTAATAAACCCAAGATGGTTCTTACCACGCTTTTTGATCCATTCAAACGGAAAACAGTGGCACACTTTATGAAAAAAGTTCCGACGCACGTTTATCCGGTGGGAAGGCTGGATTATGATACTGAAGGGGTGCTCCTTCTAACCAATGACGGCGACCTGGCATACCGACTGGCGCATCCCAAATATATGGTGAAAAAAATATATTTGGCCGTAGTATCAGGCGCATTTACCACCGATCATAGTGTTTTGATAAGAAAAGGCATAAAGCTCGATGACGGTCATATCGGTCGGGGCGACGTGGAAATATTGTTTACATCGATGAAGTATTCCAAGCTAAAGGTTACTCTTATGGAAGGACATAAGCGCGAGGTAAAACAGCTTCTTAAAGCAGTGGGGTATCCGGTAAGAGATTTGCACCGTATCGAATTTGCAGGATTAAAGGCAGAGATGTTAAAACCTGGGCGATGGCGTTATCTGAATCATTTGGAAATCCAAGCCTTGAAAAATCTGGTAGGATTGTAATAAAATACTATAGAGATGGCATATTTGCCAATGTCAAAAAAATTCTGAACATCATAGGTATCAAAAGTGCGGCTTCAATTTTTAAAAAACAAATCAGGCGAAAAAAAAATAACTATCGTCCCGAAATTGCCAATTATTTCAAGCTATATTTTAAGAAATATGCATGAAGAAATATTGACCAAAAATCAGAACTAACGAATATTTCTATTGTCGGCCATGCCAGAAGCCGTCGGTTGCCATTATTTGATTATCTTTCAATGAGTTCCGTAATTATAATGTAGAGAGATTTGGTTACAAACCGGAAGCTCACAAAAGTTTCGGGAGAGTGAAGTTGGGATCGCCATAGACTTTGAGAACCCGGTGTGAGCCGGGGCTTTTCACATTGACAACTATCATCCCCGGCATTAATTTCAGGATGACTGAGTCGTGAAACCCAGTAACAGTCGTAAGAGAACAGATAAATGCACCAGCCGTTGTTATTAAAGAGTGTAAGAATCGTTGATACCATCTCAGGTGAAGTGCGCGAGCCTCTGGATATGCTTGTCTCCGAGACGGACATACAGGAAATCTGCCAGAGCATTAAAAGGGACGCCAGCAGTGTCCACGAGATTGATTGTCGTGGCAAATTCATCATTCCAGGACTTTTTGATTGCCATACTCATCTTGCCGCTTTGACGAGACAGCCTCTGGAGGTTCAGAAGGAAATCTATAATGAATGCGAACTGAGCGAACCATTTCATGAGGACAAACTGGATGAACAGGTGTTGTCCGACTTCGTACGCCGCGGTGTGACACAGGTGCGGGATCTAGGAGGACCAATAGATATCATGACGGTCATGAAAGAAAAGGCTTTGCGGCATCCATCAGCAGGGCCAGACATATTCTTCGCTGGACCCATGTTGGAGATGCCTCCGTTGAGGGGCGCACAGATGAATGAGCGCTGGCCCGGCTGGACAGTGGCAGTGACGTCTTCGGCAGATGCCGAGAATATGGTGAAGTCACTCCAACGTGCTGGTGTGAAAATGCTTAAAGTCTTCGGCAGGTTCGAGACGGTGGTACTCGATTCATTGGTAGGCTGTGCGAGGCAATTCGATCTGCCTGTTACGTGCGATCCCGGTCCAACTTTCTTTCACGACATATCTGTCGATATCGGAATTGATTCAGGGATACGTTGCTTTGAACACGCCAAGTCGATTTGGCACACTGTGCTTAAGGACAGTCTGAGAAATGAACACGACGAGTTGCGAGGTGCATCTCCTGAAGTGCAGAGGCACTTCGGGCAACGGCTATTCGACATGGGACCAGAATCAATATCGACTTCAAAACTCTGTGAGTTGGCCAGGGCAATGAATGAAACCGGCACACTCCTATGTCCCACCCTGCACATTTTTAAGTTCTACTCGGAAAAACCCCATGTATTCAACGATGCAGAACCGGAAAAATTCGGACAGATCTTCGCAAAGCTGTTTGAAATCGGGTGCTTAATTGTTTCTGAACTCGCCAAGCATGAAGTCAGATTGTTGGTCGGACAGGATGGTTATATTCCCCGCTTCACGCATGGCGAGATGGTCATCCTTCGTCAAAACGGTCTTAGCTCAATGGAAGTATTGAAGGGCGCTACTCGTTATCCAGCCGAATGGCTTGGGATCGCCGACAAATATGGTTCAATAGCATCAGGGAAAAAGGCCAATCTCGTTGTTCTCGAGAGAAATCCCATTGAAGACATTAGAAATGTGCAATCCGTTCATGTGGTAATAAGAGATGGCGTGGTTGCCTCTTGATTGGATTAGATATGATACGCGACGGCGTCATTTTATTACTCTCCAGCGCCTTCCGTTGATATTCGCATAGTGTAACTGGACACCAAATTCGATGGCTGCAAGAGTTTGCTGAGAGTGAGGTTGGGATCGCCGCAGACTATACAAGTCCATAATCATGCCCTTACATTCGTCGTGACAATTGATCCAGTTTCAGATATTCGAAGGAATCCCCCTGAGCCTACTGCCTAAAACAATACTCTGCCTGTAGAGCTCCCGGCGTATTCCGTACGGTTCCAGCCACCATTTCTCAAAGAGTACTTTGCCGATATGCCAGGCCTTTCCGATTCGCTTTAGCCTGACATCCGGTGACGGCTCGGCAAAGAAGTTTCCGTAAGCGAATCCGGCCAGGTCTTCACCGGCTTCGAGCATGCAGTAGCCGTCACCGCAGAAGCTGGCGGAGGATTCGCGGCCCAGAACCTTTGCCGCGATCCGATGCGCCACAACCGATGCTTGAACATGAGCAAACACGCCCGCTTTTGGCAACATGAGCGGCACATCGGGCTTCCAGCGTCCCGGGATTGGTATGGACGTAACATCACCGATAGCAAAGACATTTTCCGTCTTGGTGACCAGCGTACTGCGATCTACCGGAATCCAGCCGCTCTCGTTGGCCAAAGCGGATTGTTTGATAACCTGGGGCGCCATATGCGGCGGTATGGCTACAAGCAAATCAAATCCAAACGATCCCTTGCCCTCAAACTCCAGTTGCTTTGCTTCCGGATTGACCGATGCCAACTTGTGAAAAGGATGATACGAGATTCCTCGCGCAGAGAGCATCTCTATCGCGGCGTTGCCAAGAACCGGTCCAGCCACCGGCATTGGTTGTGACTCCGGCGTAAACAGATGCAGATCGACTTTGGGGGCGCTTCCGGTTTTTTTCAGGAAATCAGCTATGAGCATGGCTCCTTCAAGTGGAGCTCCCGGGCATTTGTATGGCATCGAGGCCACAACGAGCGCAATACTGCCGCCTTGAAATCTTTGGAGGGCGGTGTGAAGTCTTGAAGACCCCTCCAGTGTATAGAATGTTTGAGACGCCTCTTCAAGACCGGGAATGCTCCGTGGCGCCAACTCGGCGCCCAGCGCGACGATCAAGTAATCATAATTGATCGTTCCGCTGTCTGTTTCGACAACCGATCGAGTCGTGTCAATAATATTGACATTTGCCTGGACAAACTCGATGCCCGATCGCAGAAGGGATTTGGTATGTCGTACGATCTGTTGCGGTCGGCGGGCGCCGGTCATTACCCAAAGAAATGAAGGCGCAAAGGCATGCACTTCGTTGCGTTCAATAAGGGTTATTCGGTGATTATTCGGGAGCAGTTGTCTAAGCTCATTGGCGGCCACCAAGCCGCCGACGCCGCCTCCAAGGACAGTAACGCTCTTATTATTCATTCAAGCCTCCGATCTTAAATTGTGCGTTCAAAATACAATTACTTTGTCAGCCCAGATGGTCCAATCAGTCAGTTCTTCCATCGAACTGCAATGCACGCCTTCAAGTAGTTCAGCTTCGGTTACTCCACGAGCGTCAAGACAAGAGCCGCAAACGCCAATTGGGGTATTTGCCGTGACCAGGCCTTTCAGCATGCGTTCCAGATTGTAGTAGCCATTGGGTGTCTTTTGACCTGATTTCGCGCAACCGACGGCGTCGGCCATGAGAAAGATTCGCAGCTCGCGACCCTCTTGTTTGCGCAGAGAAAGAGCAAGCCTGAGGCCGTTATAAGAGCGCTCTGTGCCGTAGGGTGGATCGTTTAAGAGTATTAAGAACTTCATAAAATAGCCGCCAGATCATTTTTGCCATATTCATTAATCATTTTGCACGAGCCGGTCCGGTTTCCACCAGCAGACCGGCCTCTTGCCATTCGATGACACCATCTTCGAGCCGTATTGCTTTCAATCCCTTAGATCTCAAGAATGAGACTGCTTCCTGGGCGAGAACGCAGTAAGGTCCTCGACAGTAAGCGACGATCTCTGCCTTAGGGGAGAGTTCCTTGAGCCGCTCTTTTAACCTCGAAAGAGGAATTGACTTCGCGTAGGGTAAATGGCCCGCGGCGTATTCGTCTTCAGGCCGAACATCCAAAATGACAACCTCGCCTGCTTTGGCACGCTTAAGTAGATTCTTACGATCAATCGGCTGAAGATGCGTTGATGCGTCAAAATAATCGGCGATGATTCGATCAATTTCTGCAATGCGATTCTCAGCCAGTCTGCGGAGGCTTCTGAAGAAATCACATACCTCGCTATCGGCAAGGCGATAGTACACAAACACGCCATCTTTTCTGCTGTCAACAAGTCTGGCAATCCGTAGCACTTGCAGGTGGCGAGACGTGTTAGCAACCGACATAGAAGCTTGCTCCGCCAGCATTTCCACGGTCTTTTCGCTCTGACAGAGCAGATCGAGAAGTTCCAGCCGTTTAGGACTGGAAAGTGCATGTCCAAGGCGTGCAAATTGGGCGTAAAGCTTGTCTTTGGTTTCTCGGGCAATCGGCATATTCTTATCCTCAAATAATCAATTAACTAATTGAATATACGAATAACTGGCCTTTTCCGCAAGAATATTTTTGCGTAATTGAACATTTTTATATCATCCTAACCATAACGTTGAAGTACACTAACCGACAAGAGCTGGCAGTCGTCGATATATTCCTACATTTGCGATTAAGGCTTCTAATCCAGACCATGCCTACTATCGCAACCAACCGTCTTTCATCGATTTCTGTCGATTTGAATATACTGTAACCGCATCGGAAACAGCTTTTCATTGATAAATTTCGAAAAACTTCGTCTCCCCGATTTTTGTATAGTAATGATGGATATATCTCACCAGAAAATAATATTGGCTCTCTATAAGCGGAATATACCCATCATTTAGTCGCGAAGCCATAATTTTCTGAACGAGTATATAGGTCTTTTCCCTTTGCATCCCCATTTCAAAGACTAATCGTTCAGCCAATTCATCAGAACATACTTCAACCGATTGCGGCCAATCGAGAGGCAAAGGATTAGTTTGGGTATTCTTAACCCAGTATCCGGCACAATCAGGAATGACCGCATATCTCTTATGCCCTATTTGGTCGATAGCTCTCTGCATATCGACAAAAAATTCATGAGTGCGCGGATTGGTTTTGATATTATTCCCGCCCGGTAAGAGACCGTCAAGATTTTGAGTCAACAAATCGGCGGAACAGTCACGATAGACATACTTATGCCGGATATAATCAAAGCTGATAAGCAATATAACTGCATATATAAGAATAATAATATTGAATAAGCCTGTCCTATTGATTGATTGGAAATACCTGTTAATAAAGCCGATTAAAAGAGCGACCATTATCCCGCCTATCAGAGCCGGAGAATTGTATCCCACCGATATGGAGACAGTCCAGGCCAGAAGGAGTACCAACAGCACGGCCTTTAGGTATGTATCATCCTTTTTGAAACGCAGAATATAGATGGCGCCGCCCAGAACTGCACCGAAAAGTCCAAAGGCGGGATTTGCAATAAATCTTCCCAAAATACAGGTAACAATCGCGCCAATGGCTATCAAGGCAAAGCCGATAACGCCAAGAATATTGATAATCGAGATATGGTTCGAATTCTCCTTCAATTTCGGATTTTTGTCTATAAAATATTTGGACAGATATCCCGTTATTACTCCGGGAATAAATGTATAGGTGACTAAGTAATTTATGATTCCGATTCTGAATATATCACTATGGGATGTCAATTGATTTATAGTGTCCTTGAATCCCCCGAGCGCCGCCAGTATGGACAAATAGGATATTCCCGGCAGTGATAGGATAATCCAATATTTGTAATTCTTCCAGTCTCTAAGAATAAATATGACCCCGATTCCCATAAATATGAAATTCTGTTTACAAAGATACGCCAATCCCAAAAACAAATACCCGACAAATTTGCCTATTCGATTATCCCCCAGTACGAGCAATAGTCCAAGAGATGCCAGCAATATGCCATCAATGGTATGCCAGGCCATAATGGGAAAATAATTGATGGAAATTACGGAAATTATTATCGGTACTGTAATCGCTTGAACCAAGCCAAAGACGCTTTTTTGAAAATGCCGAAATATAAGCATCCAAGTCCATGAAATAATGCCAAATTCAAACCAGACAAAAAGGCGCGAATACCAATAGACGCTGTCACCGCCAAAAAGAACAAATGGTATATGAATAATTGGCGATAATATCGGCCGGATACTTATAAAATCAAGATGCGGAATCTGCCCCTCAATTAATCTCCGACCATAGGCAAGGATAAAACCATCATCGGTAGGATTAAACCCCATCCAGGAGTAGCGGAAGTGAGCGATAAGAGCAAGGGCAAACAGAATAAGCCCTGAGATCATAGGATTGATTCTTGAAGAGACATTCAGATTGTCGCTATTCATGAAACAGATCACCAAAATAATTAATTAGAGGTAGTGCCAATTTTACCGGCACGCTGTTTTATTTTTTATAGCCTCTTTTTGCCACAACTACAGCAATATCCTTTATGAACACAAATAATGCCTCCACATTCAGAGCAAGTCCATTTTATTTTTTCATTTTGAATAAATTTATTTACACCTAATTTTTTAATATAATCAAGATTTTCGATCATGCTCATATTGTATTTGGCGCGATACCTATTATCCAAATGGCTCAAATTATTACAAGGAAACTTTTCACACTTAAAACAAAATTTTGCTTTGCCTTTTTGAAAAACTTCACAGTTTTTTATTTTACATATAATACGAGTAATAGGTTTATTGGTGTCTGCCTCCCTGCAACCGGAACATTTGTTTTTATCTCTAAGATACGCCCTGCATATTCCACAGTTCATTCCACAAGGAGCGATAAGTGAAATTTTATTTAAGGATTTCATAATTTTTCCTTACTTTCTAATTGCCAAAAACGCTCCCTATTTATATTCCCGTTGCTAATCATAGAAAAAATTAATCCAATTTACCATATGCGCCTTTCCACTTTTTAGCCAATTTGGTAAATTTTGGATAGCCGTTTTTCTTTATGAATTCTATTGCTTGCTTATACTTTTTATATTTGTATACACTCTTATCATGGAAATTGTCAATTATTCTGCAAGAAGCAAAATCAGAGCAATCTGCGCAAGTATCAAATTTTCTGTCCCTGAAACAGCATAATTTTATTCTGCATTTTGCTTTGTTAATATCTCTTCCCCCAGTATCAAAACCTAATTTGCACCCCTTGCAGTAGTTTTCAATAAACGGCTTGCAGGTTTTACAATAAGCACCGCAACATCCAATATATCTTTTCAAATTCTCTGCGTTATTTGAACTCAACGTGATTTATTATCCTATAATCTTATAGCGGAAGCGAAAAGGACGATTTCAAGTTTTTCTTTGGCAGCAAATCCTATTTTTTCTTTTTTCCGCCTATTAAACTTTCCTTAACTCTAAATCTAACGATCTTTCTTACCAAGACAAGAGGAATTGGCTTCTTTATTGGGAATTGAACTGAGCCCTTTGCTTGCTTAAACGGAGATAGCTCTTTTTTAAAAGCAACAATTGCTGATGGTGTTGGATAAAATCCAATATGGTTCTTGAAAGCCGCAAAATGTACCAAGTTGCCGTTGAGTTTGAATGTGGGTATTCCATAATTTATCGCTTCCTCTGCTTTAGGTGCGGCATCTTGGATCGTTTTCCTAAGTTTTTCCAAAATTAATTGAACATCTGGAGAAAAGAATCCAATATACTCATCGATGTTTTTAAATTGTTTTTTAAGTGTTGTCATATTAAATCCTTTGGTGGCAAATTCTTTTATTTTCCTTTTTGTTTTAAATAATCTATAATTTTAATTTGCCAATTAAATATAAGGGAAGCCCGTTTCTGGCCAAAAATGAAATTCGAGCCGATATTTTTTCGGGTTCTTCATTGGCTTGTTTTTCGCTCTTGCGTCCTCAATTTTAATCTCATTCCAACGATAATGAGTATTGCTGACGTAGAAAAAATTATTGGACAGAGTCTAAATGGAATAAAACTAATTCTAAAGCCTGTAAATAAGGAAACAATTGTTAGCGTGAACGCACCTACAATTGATATATATACATTTTTAGCCAACTTACTTTCGGTGTCAGTTTTCGTGACGATAATTGTGAGTAGCCCAAGAAATATCAAAGCCACCCCTTCAACAATCCATTCCATAGTAATTATCAATTTATTATCAAATGATATATCACCAAAATCTTTGACAACACTAGCTGTGGGGAATAAATGCGAGACTCCCCACAGAAGAGTGAGAATACCTGCAACATAAAGTAATTTTTTCTTCATAAATATTTGGTTATTGGTTAATAATAAAAGCAATAGTGAAATATTTTCAACAACATTTTACATACCGCTCTTTGGGGAGTGTTGAAAATGGAGTTCCCCCGATTTGACGGACACGGAGTTAAGGTGTATCTTAGCCTTATGGAGGTGTCCAAATGGAAGGAAGACGCAAATATGACCGTCAATTCA
>JAGVEJ010000227.1 GCA_020058225.1 Candidatus Zixiibacteriota bacterium
AGCGGTTCCAGTATTCCAAGAGATAATTTTGGCAATTTTCTTCCCCTGAAATAAACGGGGGAAGAAAAAATAATCAGAATCGATTGAATATTCGGTGGTCCTATTCAGGTCCGAACTTGGTAATCGATTCGAAGTAAAAACCATTCAGAAAGGGCTTTTAATGGTTATTCCGGAAGTTAAAGAATTATTGGAAGCCGGTGTACATTTTGGTCATCAGACCAGACGCTGGAATCCCAAAATGAAGCCATTCATTTTTACCCAGCGGAATGGCATTTATATTATTGACCTCAACAAAACTCTTGGCGCTATTAAGATGGCCTGCCAGAAGGCAAAGGAAGTTGTCTCTCGCGGACAATCAATACTTTTTGTGGGCACGAAAAAACAGGCCAAAGACGTTATTAAAGAAGAGGCGATTCGTTGCGGGCAGTTTTTTATTAACGAGAGGTGGCTGGGCGGTATGCTCACCAATTTTACCACCATCAAGGCATCCATTAAGAAGCTTAAAAATCTGGAGCGGATGAAAGAGGATGGTGATATGGAGAAATTTACCAAAAAGGAAATTTCTCATTATGAGCATGATATGGAAAAACTGGACAAAATTCTCGGCGGAATTAAAAATATGAATTATCTGCCCGGGTTGGTGTACATCGTGGATGCCAAAAAAGAGAAAATTGCCGTTTCGGAAGCCTCAAAACTTGGAATTCCGGTTGTGGGAGTAATAGATACCAATGCTGACCCTGATCCGATTGATTTCCCCATAGCGGCCAATGATGACGCTATCAAATCGATTCGGATAATTACCCGGACATTTGTTGAGGCTATTATCAATGCTCAGCATAGTGTTACCGATCAGGAAATTATGGAATCAATTGAAGCGGAAACGGCGAATAAACTCACAACTTATACTTCTTCTGAAGATGAAGAGATCTAACGAGGATAATACATTATGGAGATATCAGCACAACTGGTAAAAGAGCTTCGTGAAAAAACCGGCGCCGGAATGATGGATTGTAAAAACGCCCTAACGGAAACCGGCGGCGACTTCGAAAAAGCGGCCAATTATCTACGTGAAAAAGGCAAAGCCAAAGCGGCCTCAAAGGCCGGCCGCTCCACCAAAGAGGGTTTGATAGTATCATATATTCATCCGGGTGACAAGCTTGGGGTTATGGTTGAGATAAATTGTGAAACCGATTTTGTGGCACGCACTGATGATTTCAGGCTGTTTGCCAAAGATATTGCGATGCAAATAGCCGCCACCAATCCGCTATCCCTCTCTCGCGAAGGAATAGATGCGAAAGTAGTGGAACAGGAACAGGCAATATATCGTCAACAGGCCATAAATGAAGGCAAACCGGAAAAAATTCTGGATAAAATTATCAGCGGCAAGATTGATAAATTTTATGCTGAAACTTGTCTTATGGAACAGCCGTTTGTAAAAGATAATGAGAAAACCATTACGGATGTTGTTAATAATATGATTGCCAAAATTGGCGAAAATATTTCGGTGCGCCGATTTGCCCGATTCAGGCTGGGTGAATAAAATGGAATCAGATTTAGCGGGTGCCGATTCTTTTCCCAGCCGGCGCCCAAGATATCATCGTATTCTTCTAAAACTATCCGGTGAGGCGCTTATAGGCTCACAGCCATTCGGCATAGATATAAAAACTATCGAATATATTTGTAATCAGATTAAGGAAATAAAAGAACTGGGGCTGGAAATCGGTATTGTGGTTGGTGGGGGTAATATATTTAGAGGGCTTTCCGCCGCACAATTGAATATGGACAGGGTCACGGCTGATAATATGGGGATGCTGTCAACGGTAATCAACTCTCTGGCTCTTCAGGATAAATTGGAGCAACTCGGCATTTTTACCCGCGTTATGACGGCAATTAATATTGAATCCTTTGCAGAGCCGTATATAAGAAGGCGAGCCATTCGCCATGTGGAAAAAGGGCGCATTGTCATTCTTGCCGCCGGAACCGGAAATCCATATTTCACTACTGATACGGCGGCGGCATTGCGCGCCCTGGAAATTGATGCTGAGGTGCTTATTAAAGCAACGAGGGTAGATGGCGTATATTCTGCCGATCCCAACAAGGATTCTTCGGCCACATTTTATCAGCGCCTGAATTATATGGAGGTTGTGCAGAGGGAGCTTGCGGTTATGGATTTGACATCGATTACTCTTTGCAAAGATAATAAAATACCCATTATTGTTTTTAACCTTAATACTCATGGAAATTTGAAGAAGGTTGTATTGGGAGAAGAAGTCGGCACTTACATTTCTTGATGGCCAAACAGGGAAGGTTCAATTTTTAATTGAGGGAGATTTCCGATGGCTGACAAAATATATAACGAAACCGAAGAAAAGATGAAGAAGAGCTTTGGAGCTATCCAAAGAGATTTTGCTTCTTTGAGGACCGGCAAGGCAACCGCATCGTTGCTCGATTCTGTAAAAGTTGATTATCATGGCGCCATAATTCCTTTAAACCAATTGGCGTCAATATCGGCGCCGGAGGCAAGGCTATTATTGGTTCAGGCTTGGGATAAAACAGCAGTAGGCGAGATTACCAAGGGAATTCAAAAGGCTGATTTGGGACTGAATCCAATGGTTGAAGGAAATATTATTCGTGTACCAATACCTCAATTGAATGAAGAGCGGCGCAAAGATCTGGTTAAGCATTGTAAAAAAATTGCAGAAGAAGGAAAAGTAGCGGTTAGAAATATTCGTCGTGATGCCAATGAACAGCTCAAAAAGGCGGAGAAAGATAAAGTCATAAGTGTGGATGAGCATAAAAAGGGCGCCGACAATGTCCAGAAACTCACCGATAGATATATTGCCATGGTAGATGATCTTATGACGGCAAAGGAAAAGGAAATAATGGAAGTTTGATATTTTATGATATTATAATGAATAATAAACGGCAAGCCACTGGCTTGCCGTTTTGTTTTGGGGGAAATTGCATAGTTTATATCCTATTTTTCATATATTTTTTCCGAAAGGAACATAGCATAGTAGATAGAACTCCTTGTAGTTTCGACACTTATGACTTATTTGCAGATGGATGCCCTATTGCTTGGCGGCTATTAAAAAAGCAGGGCAGGCACCCCGTACTCCTGCCATTTATGGGGACTGTTGAAAAACCCCCAATATTGAGGAAATGGATATTTCTTGGGCAATGAAGCGCATGAATTGTCATTCCCGCGCAAGGGACTGTTGAAAAAGCCTCATTAATGGGAAAGCACATATTCTTAAGCGTCAAAACCCGGAAATTGTCATGCTGGACTCGATCCGGCATCCAGAAAGCAG
>JAGVEJ010000211.1 GCA_020058225.1 Candidatus Zixiibacteriota bacterium
AATCACCAGCGATTTATAAAACCATCCTACCCAATCGCCATTAAATACTAACGGATGAAAAATTGCCGTAAAAATAGCCAGTCCAAACATTATGGGAGTATAGTACAAAGCAAATTTTTGTACCCATTGCTCTGTCGGCGCCCGTCGCGATTGAGCCTCTTCAACCATGTGAATAATCCGCGCCAGAGTAGTATCATTAGCCGGTTTAGTAACTTTGAATTCGAACGCCCCTTCATTATTTAAGGTGCCGGCGAATACTTCATCGCCGATATTCTTTGATACAGGCGAGGATTCTCCGGTAATTGGCGCTTGATTGATAGAACTTCCTCCCTTCACTATAATTCCATCAAGCGGAATTTTTTCCCCAGGACGGACGACCACAATAGATCCCACTGTCACTTCATTAACCGGTTTTTCCTCAATATCACCATCATGTGGACAGATGACGCGGGCTACGATTGGAGAAAGGCCTATTAATGCGCTGATGGCATTTCTGGCACGCGAAACGCTCCAGGATTCAAGCAATAATGCCAAAGAAAAGAGGAATGTTACGGTGGCCGCCTCGAACCACTCGCCTAATATCATGGCGCCAATGGCGGCAACGGTCATAAGAAGATTCATATCGGGGCGAAATTTTCGAAGGGAGAACCAAGCCTTGGGTGCAATAAACCAGGCGCCGGCAAGAGCGCCGAAAAAATATAATGTAACGGCAATTAATCCCTCAGGGGAATCACCGGATAAGGCCATAATAATACTGCCGGTATAGATGCTTTGACTGATAAATCCAGCAATTAGCAAAGCCGCGCTGGTCATGCACATCGCCGCCCGCCCGCGCTTCTGCCAGAATCCCGCCTCAACCGGACAAGTCTGAATGGAGCAGAATTCGAGCCAAGGAGTCGCTTTCATGCCGGTTCGATTGACAGCTTTGATGATTTGCTCTTGATTTATTGGAAAAAAATCTGATTGGATAATCATTTTGCCATTTAAGATATCAAAATCAAGATATTGCTCGCCCCCTACAAGCGGACCGATTTCTCTTTTTAGAACGGCCGTCTCCTCGGCGCAATCCATACCGGATATTTTAAAGGTAATTTTTTCCATTCGATTCATAATATACTATTTCGGCAGGAATCAATACGGATTAAATTAGGCTAATTTTCTGATATTTTTACAATACTTATCATTTCTATTTTTTGCCCTTTTGGTTCAAATATTTTTGTCCTTTTCATCGTAAATGTATTGTGTTATTGGAAATATTTTTGGACAATATGTCGGCCTATGGCTTGGCTAGGTTTCTGTTATTTCAGCGCCTTTTTGGGATTCCGCTAAGTTTATTTTCGACGAATTTCATTTGACCTCCGCTAACAACAACTTTATTATATCAAAGAGAAAAGCAGGAATCGGGTAATAATTTGCAATAAATAAGCAACTTGAGAGAGGAGAACACCAATGAAAGCATTGAAATTCCTTTTTGGCATAATAATAATCTTTGGGGCCATTGCCATTTATGGATATAGCAATTGGTCATCGATCATTAATTGGATGATGCCGGCCAATAGCCGACCGGCAAAAATTCAATTCGCATCAGAAACGATAACTCCCAAACAATTCGAGAAACTTTCTGAGCAATTAAAGGCAAACAGACCGGGAGAATATAAACATATCGAAAATTTTAAAAAGGAAAATATTCTCTCGTATGAAGGACACAAAACCTGCCTGACATGCCATAAGGAAATAACTATAAAAGACGCTATTACCGGACAGGACAGGCAGGTTGATCTTTTGCACAACCTTACCACCTCGGCTCATTATCGATTTTTCACTAATCGTCATCCCAATGTTTACGGTTTCAATGGCGAACTGGCGGATAATTTTCCGATGGGGAAAATTGATCGTCCCTGTCCCAAACCGGGTTCTTTTGCTTTCACGGCTTGGGCATCTTTAGTGCCTTTAAAAAACGGCGATACGCTTTCTGAAGGGTGCGGACAATGCCATATTGGCGGGCAGAACCAAGCCCCACTTGGCGAATTAATGCCGGGTTATGTGACCAAGGATGAAGAAAAAGAAGCCATTGACTGCCTGATATGCCATGCCACCGCCTATGATATGAATAAAAAGCAGGTAGCAATTAACGAAGATGGTTATGCCCACTGGGATCAGGATCGCTCCATGTTGGCCGCCATGTCGGTCACTCGTCCTACCGCTCAAAACTGCTTGAGATGCCATCAACATAATTTCGGCGGCGATATTTATGTTGACTCGGCAAATGCCGGTTTTATGCAGAGCTTGGTTAATCATGGCACTAACCGTCCCAGAGTCCTTCACCCCGGTTCCAAACGGGGCACACCTTATTCGCCATCATGGGATGTTCATGCCGCCGCGGGAGTGGCCTGCATCGACTGCCATACAACCGAGGGGCATTATATCGCCAAAGGTACCCATACAACCACAATGATGGCCAACGATCTTCCCGATGTCGAAGTTTCATGCGAAAAATGCCATTCAAATAAGCCTCACAGCGAAAACAAAGAAATCGCCGATTACCTAAATAATCATATAGAAAGGGTCGCCTGCCAAACCTGCCATATACCGTCGCTTCACCCCGATAACGCTACTCTAAGAGATTTTGCCAATCCGGTATTCGAAGAGCATCCGGGCATATATGTCTATGATGATATTTTAAAAGCAACCGAGCCGGGAAGTGGCATAATTTACGCATGGTGGAATGGCGATGCGACTTTTCTGGGTAATCCAATTGGCGACAATCCCAATGGCAAAGATTTATATCGCTTTTACAATCCAACCAATATCTGGCCGGAATATAAAGATTATGACTATGCCGGTTGGTACGAGAAAGTTATGCGCCCGATCGCTCAAAAGCGGCCATCTAAATTATATGCCATGAAGCGATTCAACGGTCGCCAGCATATCGACCTTCAGAATATTGGACCGTTCGGCGGGATGTATGTACCTTACAACCTGCCGACCTACTTTGCCTCCGGAAATCCCGATCAGGCCGCCTCAAAAGAGATGGAACATGATATGATGAAGATGATGTACGGTTTTATGTTCAAGTACTATCTTATGGATAAATTCATGTCCTTTATGGATGTTGATGAATGGAATTCCGGCGCATACAAAGATGCTCAAGCCTTGAAAAAGGTTGAACCGCGCTGGATACCGAACGACGCCTTACTGGAAATAAGCCATTCTGTCCGTCGTCAGGGAGCGTTAACCTGCAATAATTGCCATAACCCCAATGGCGTCTTGGACTGGAAGGCGCTGGGATATCCCGACGATGAAGTGGAAGCTCTAACTCAAAGCCCGCTGTGATATTAAAGCAATTTCTTATCGGATAATTCATAATAAAGGCGACCCAATGGCCGCCTTTATTTTCTTGATGCGGCTTGATGAATCATACTATTGCTATTAAATTGAGGTATGAACAAAGGAATACAAAAAATATTCGCCGAAGTCCCGAAAACTTACGAACTAATCAATCATGTTCTAACATTCGGGATGGATATAATCTGTCGCAAAAGAGCCGCTAAAATTGGAACCAAAGATGGTGGAGCGGTCTGGCTTGACGTTTGTAGCGGTACCGGCGAGATGGCGGCCAATCTGGCCCGACTTGGCGACAATGATACAAAAGTTATTGCCACGGATTTCTCCCTGCCAATGCTTAAAGTGGCGGCAACCAAACCGGAGGCAAAAAGAATCAACTTCGTCATCTCTGACGTGAAAGTGCTTCCATTTCCGGATAATAGTATCGATTTGATTGCAATCTCATTTGCAACCCGAAACTTGAATACAAATAGAGAAACGCTTATTGGGCATTTAAGGGAATTTCATCGGGTACTACGCCCGGGGGGGCGGTTTGTCAATCTGGAAACCAGCCAACCCAAAAACCGGCTGATAAGAAAGCTGATGCATCTTTATATTAAAATATCCGTGAAACAGATCGGCGGAATGATTTCCGGTTCGAAGGCGGGGTATGCCTATCTTTCGCATACTGTGCCGAGATTTTATCCCGCTGATGAGTTCGCCGAGATTATTAAGCAGGCGGGATTTGGAAAAGTAGATTACAAGCAGATGTTCTTTGGGGTGATAGCGGTACACAAGGGGGTGAAATAGGGGGACTAGCTGTAAGGAGTTCGATGTCAAAGTGATTTTGGAGAGGGAACGAACACACCGCTTGCGGTGGGCAAGGGTAGGGGTATAAACCGGGCAGATAGGTAACAGAATAGACTTGGGACATAGGTAACAGTTATTTTACGGTCTATAAACAAGGAGGTTTATAATGCCGTGGAAA
>JAGVEJ010000174.1 GCA_020058225.1 Candidatus Zixiibacteriota bacterium
CTTAGCGCCGGAATTCCGGTTTATAATGTTGCCACCCATGATGGGTTTATGAGATTTTTGGTGATTAGAGAGGCCAAAAAAACCGGTCAAATAATGCTAAATATTGTAACCACGAATGGAGAGATTCCCCAAATCGATCGCCTCTGCGACGAAGCAACAAAGAAATTTCCTCAAATCTCAACCATAGTGCATAATATTAATAACAGCAAATCGAACATTGCCCGGGGGGAGTCGGAAAATATTCTTTATGGCAAAGGATATATCAGCGAGAAGGTATTCGATTATAATTTTCGAATATATGCGAATTCCTTTTTCCAAACCAATACCCTTCAGGCGGAGAGGCTGTATGAACTCGCCTATGATATTCTTCAGCCGAAAAAAGAGGAACGATTGCTCGACCTTTACTGCGGGACAGGAACCATCGGAATTTGCGCTTCCGGCATGGTGAAAGAAGTAATTGGAATAGAATTGGAGCCATCGGCAATTCAAGCGGCCTGTGAAAATGCGAAATTAAATGATATAAATAATATATCATTTCACATTGGATCGGTTCAGGAGCTTTTGGGACAGGATCAATTCTGCAGAAATATTGATTGCCTGATAATCGATCCGCCGCGGGCAGGATTGCATCCTAAGGCGCTGAAAAAATTCCTCGAGATAAAATATCCCCGACTGGTTTATATATCATGCAATCCGGCGACTTTTGCCCGGGATGCATCATTGATGATACAATCGGGGTACAAAATTGGCAGGGTTGTGCCGGTGGATATGTTCCCGCATACGATGCATATTGAATTGGTCGCGGGATTTTGTTTGTGAATTTGATGATAAAATAATTGGAGGTATAATGAAAACGGTTTTGCTTGCGTTGTTTGTAATAATGCTTATGGCGACATCAATATATTCTCAGAATACAACGGAGAGTAGTTTTAATAATCTTGCGGTTGATATATTGGAAAATCTTCAATCGTTTTATCCGGTGATAGCGACCTCAAAGGGCATTCATAAGTACGATTATCTTTTTACCGATTATTCATCAAAATCAATTTCAAATGAGATATCAAAGCTGAAGAAATTTCGGTCGCGCCTAAATAAAATCAAGCCGATGCTTCTCTCCCTTGATAAAAGAATTGATTGGAAGTTGATTGGGAGTAATGTAGATATTGCCCTGCAGAATCTTGATAAAATTAAATGGCATCAAAAAAATCCCTATATGTATATCGATGATGCCGTTACCGGTGTCTATCTGATTTCAGTATCAGAATATGCTCCTCTTGATTCAAGGGCGCAAAACATTGTGGCCCGCATGAAAGCGGTGCCGGATTTATTTATGCAGGCAAAACAAAATCTAAAAAAACCGACTCCGATATATGTGAAACTGGCTCAGGAAACTCTGGCAACCGGAATCGATTTTTATCGTTCGGTAGCTGATGATCTTAAGGAAAAATTGCCGGACCTTGCTCCCGAAATAGAAACGGCATCTCACAGGGCAATTTCTGCCATGAAGGATTTTGCCCAATTCCTCAAGAACATATCCACGGGCGCTGAGAGTGGATTTGCCATTGGAAAAAACGAGTTTAATTATAAACTTAAGAATGAATTCTTTTTTGACTATGATGCTGATTCGTTGCTTAAAATTGGAGAGGCGCTTTTCAATCAAGTTGATTCTATGTACGCCGCCTATGAAATTTGGCTCGATTCGAACAGAACGGAGATTGATTCGGTATATCCCTATAATTGCATAAGCAAAGACGAGATACTCAATTATTACCAATGGGAAGTCGAACAGACCAAGCTATATCTGTCTCAGAAAGGAATACTGACTGTTCCTGAAGATATCGGCCAATGTCTTATCGTAGAAACGCCGCCATTTTTGAGGAATATTATCGGCAGTATAGCCTATGAACCGCCGGGAACTTTCAGCGAAGATCAGACCGGATTTTTCTATGTTAGACCGCTCCCTGATTCGCTTGAGGACGAACAGAAGGCGGTTTACAGCAAGTATATCAATCGCCGCGGTTTCAGGGGATCTGTTGTGCACGAAGCCTATCCCGGGCATCACATGCAATTTATGATGTCATCAAGGGTACAGGATGATATCCGGAAATGGCAAAGCAATATTTGTTATGTTGAAGGATGGGCGTTGTATTGCGAAGAAATGATGTATGAGAATGGATTTTATGGGACAGATAAACGAAGATATCTGAATGTACTTGGGGGGATTCAATTTCGTGCGGCCAGAATAATAGTTGATGTCAAATTGCATACCGGTGAGATGACAATAGATCAGGCGGTGGATTGGATGACCAAGGCGCTTGACGCCGATTCTAATTTTATCAGAACTGAAGTAAACCGCTATACTCTTAACCCGACCGTTCCCATGAGTTATTTAATTGGCAAGAAGGAAGTGATAAAGCTCCGCGATGCCATGAAAACCAAAGAAGGGGGGCGATTTTCACTGATGAATTTTCATGATAGGTACTTATCCGAGGGAATGTTACCGCCGCGCCTGCTCTGGGAACTCTGGGGGCTAAAATAACAACCTCTTAAATGATTGATTTTTTGTAGGGCAGGCACCCCGTGCTTGCCCGCCATTGGAGGGTTCCTGCCACTTACGGGAATGGCACGAGCGCAAACTCGCCACCCTATTCCCCGCGCCTTAGGGAGAAAATGTAGGTCGAGCCCCTTGTGGGCTCGACCCCGCGTCGGGGAATACCGAAATATCATAGGGGCGCACGGCGTGCGCCCTTGTCCACAATACCATTGCCTTGGTGCCCCACCGCTTGGGGAATGTTGAGAAAGTGCATGTTACGACAATTGTGCTCATTTCCGTCAAGAGCCGGAGCCCGACGGCCAAGTTCATCGCCGTACCCCGATCTGTCATCCCGTGCTTTGACACGGGATCCAGAAGACGGTGACTGGCTTGCACTTATGTTGCCATATCATGGGTTCCCGCCTTCGCGGGAATGACATTTCAGGTGCTTTATTGCCCAAACGAAACAAGGGCGCACACCGTGCGCCTTTTCAAGCGGTGTCAGTCCGCCGCCGTGCGGATTTTCTAACACATATCCCGCCAATTCACCCATAAAAATTTTTCAAGCGGCGTCAGGAACCCATTCCTGACGCATTCTTTAATAATTGGCGACGAAAAAATATTTTCAAAAATATCCCAAAAAAACTTGAAGATTTCTCTTGACATCCCCCCCTCCCCCCCCCCTAAATTGCGGTAAATCAATGAGATCCACAATTCGCTTTTTTGTCGGGCAGAAACGGAATTTTGATAAAAGGGGTCTCTAATAGAAAACGGGGATTTTTTGGTGATGATCCAACGGAAGAAATAGAATTATCCGAAACGGATTGGTTCTGCTTTTTCTGCCCAAGTCCCTGTGGATTTGGATTGGCTAAAATTTATCGACGGAGGAAGCTATGAAAGCTGTTTTAACCCTGATGTTTCTTATTACATCTATCTGGGTCGGCGTTAGTTATGGCCAGATCCCTACCGACAGCCTCGTCGCATATTACCCCTTTAATGGAAATGCAAATGACGAAAGTGGAAATGGGCATGATGGCTTAGCTGAAGGGGGGGTATCTCTAACGGCAGATAGATTCGGCAATGAAAACAGCGCGTACCATTTCGACGGAGTAAATGGTATGATTAAATTCCCTGGACTCGACTGGAACACAGCCGCGAGTTTTACAACATCCGCGTGGTTCAAACGCGAAGACGACCCCATTGGACTCATCTTTACGCAAACTGATTGTGGTCTACCCGAGCCAAATCACTCGTTCTTCATGAATTTAGCCAGCGAATATCCCCCGGATAAAGCTCGCGTGGGGCTCGGATGGGGTCCCTTTTGGAATGGAATTGATTTTGATTTTAACGACACAACAAAGTGGCACAATACAGTCCTTGTTTATGACAAGGCGGAGGGGCAATTCTCATTTTACTTTGATGGTGTGTTAAAGGGAAGCAAGTTAATCGATTCCGTTTTTGATGTTTCTACCATGGTGTCTGCAGGCCAATCAAGTAACTGTGCTGCTCCTGGCTATTTCAAGGGAGGCATAGATGACATTCGCGTCTACACTCGCGCACTTTCAGACCTCGAAATACAGCAATTGTATTGTAATGGAACTTCTGATACTGATAGCGACGCCATTTGCGATGCCAATGATAACTGCCCCAATGACGCCAATCCCGACCAGGCGGATAATGACAATGATGGAATCGGCGATGCCTGCGATCCCTTCTGTTGTGCAAAGGCGGGGGATGCCAATCACAGTAATGTAGTCAATATTCAGGACATTACATTTTTGATTAACTATTTGTATAAGGGCGGCGCCATACCACCATGTTTACATGAGGGTGATGCCAACGGCAGTGGCATTATTAATATTCAGGATATCACTTACCTGATAAATTATCTCTACAAAGGAGGCTCGGCGCCCCTCTGTCCGTAGGCCTTATAAATTTGAAGGAATTACGAATGGGGACAGATTATACCTGTCCCCATTTTCATTTCAGCGGCGTCAGTCCGCCGCAGACAGATTCCCGACAGATCGAACAAGAGTCCCAAGCTGTCAAGACTGCGCCAGCGGGATTTATTTATACCGGTTGACCGCAGATGAATTTACTGATACGAAGAAGATGATATTGTTGAAGTAGGTATTTATGCCGCAGGGTCACGCCCCCGATAAAACGGGGGCTAAGACCCCGCGGAACTTGAATGTGATCGGTCGGTTCTCAAACCGACCGCCAACCCAAAATCATCGGGGCAGGTCTCGCGCCTGCCCCGATTCATATTTGCACCGTGCAACCGTACCGCACCAAACTGTAGGGGCGCATGGCATGCGCCCAGATGAAATTTCGCCTTATTATTGACAAGGCGCACACCGTGCGCCCCTACAATATTGGGCTTTTTCAACTCTCCCCATTGATCGGCATTCATTTAACAAAAATGAAAGGCAATAATTGATTTATTATACCCGCAAATATATATTGTCATGACGATGAAACGTGCTTACGAATATTCAGTTGCGTCCCAAGTATGGGCGCTTAAAGAATTTGGCAATGTTGGTCCCCGCACTTTTCGGGCATTGATGGCCTATTTTGGCAATCTGGCGGCGATTCTTGAAGCCGATGCGGATGAATTGAATAAGCTAAATGGCTTTTCAGATAAGAAAGCGCTAAGGGTTGCCAATAGCTTTCATTCTTTAAGTAAGGCGGAAGTTTTTATCAATTCATTGCACGAAAGGGAGATTGGCTACTGCACTATTTTTGATGACAACTATCCGTCCCTTTTTATGGAGCTAAATGATCCTCCTCCCATTATTTTTTATAGGGGGGAATTACCCCAAATCGAGGAAAAACCCGTATCCATTGTCGGTTCACACAGGGCAACAGGTGAAGGGATTGCCCTTGCGGTGGAACTGGCCTCGAGGTTGGCAAAAGAATCTGTTTCGATTGTATCCGGCTTGGCCCGGGGAATTGATACCGCCGCTCATATCGGCGCCCTTAAGGGGAACGGGAAAACCTATGCTGTGCTTGGAACCGGTTTCGATAATATACAGCCGGAGGAAAATAGGCCTCTGGCCGCGGAAATTACGAAAAATGGGGGATTGATATCCGAGTATGCTCCAAATGTCGGATATTCGGCCAGTCAATTGATTGCCCGCAATCGTTTAACAGCCGGTTTGTCGCAAGCAGTAGTCATTGGAGAGATATTCAGCGATTCCAACGGCACCATGGATACAGCCTCATTCTGCCAAGAAACAGGAAAAATAATGTTTATCCTGATTGACAACTACGGGCAAGAAGGGCATGACAATGGCGGAGTCGAGAAGGTATTAGCGATGGGGGCAATACCGATATCTCTGTCAAGCGGTGTGGATATTATCATTAAATCACTGGTCTAACGATTTTGGAAAATATCATTGACAATTTTTTCACCATAGGAAAATCATCACAGATTGAAATCAGAATAAAAGGTTCCAGATTTATAGGTATGGCGATGCCATGCTCAACTGAATCGGATGCGGATAAATTATTGGCTGAAATCCGTAAAATATATTATTCTGCGACGCATCATTGTTTCGCTTATCGTATCGGATTAGACTGGGCGCAGGCATTCCGCTATTCTGATGCCGGAGAGCCATCTGGGACGGCAGGAAAGCCGATTTACGACCAGATTTTGGGAAAGAATCTGACCAATTTAATAATTGTGGTTACTCGATATTTTGGCGGTACCAAATTGGGCACCGGCGGTTTGACACATGCTTATTCAAATGCGGCCGATATGGCGATTACCTCTGCGGAAATTATTGAACGGTTTATTATGGAAGATTTGTTGGTTGCCGTACAATATACTGATTATAATATAATTGAGAGAATGATTCATAAATATGGCGGCGATATAATTGAAAGGGGAATGGAAAATCAAATCCCTTCTATAAAAATGCAGTTGCGGAAATCATCAATTGGGAAATTCAAGGAAGAAGCCATTGAGAAAACATCAGGGAGGGTGAGATTTGGCGAGGATTCTTGATTGTGTCGGGCTTGGGATAGCGGCGGTGGGTAATGAGCTATTTACGGAGAGTGTTGAAAAAGTGTATGTTATGGCAAAAGTGCACCATTCAAATTCGTCACCGTACCCCGACCTGTCATCCCGTGCTTTGACACGGGATCCAGAATGCGGTGACTGTCTCGCACTCATGCGGCTAATTTCTGGATGTCCCGATTTAAGTCGGGACATGACACTTTCCGAGTCTTGGCGCTTAATAATATGCATTCTTCCATTAATGGGGGTTTTTCAACAGGCCCTACAGGTTATAAAATTTCTGAAGTATGGATGTGCGGAATATGCTTGAGCTAATCCAATGGCTGGTCTCTTTAGACCACTCGATATTTTCGATAATTAATAAATCACTGGCCAATCCGGTAACTGATTTAATAATGCCGTTTGTCACAGCCGACCTGCACCTGAAAATTTTCTATGCCCTTTGTCTTTTGATTATACTGTGGAAAGGCGATAGAAAACTTAGATATGCGCTTATTGCATCATTGATTGTTGTGGTTATCACCGACCAGCTTGCCAGTTCGGTTTTAAAGCCGCTGTTTGCCCGACCCCGTCCATGCAAGGTGATGGATGTGCATCTTTTGGTTGGGTGTGGCGCCGGATTTTCTCTGCCCTCATCGCATGCCGCTAATCTTTTCGGACAGGTTTTTTTCTTTAAGAAGATTGCGCCTCAGTCAGCGAAATTTCTGATACCATTGGCAATAATTGTGGCCTTGTCTCGTGTTTTCGTCGGGGTACATTATCCCTTTGATATTTTGGTCGGTGCGGCATTGGGAACTTTGGTTGGCGTTATGGTAGCTGTGGTTTTTAATAAAAAAATAAATTTTGTGAGAATCACCAAAAAATGGCAGGAGCGCAACGCTCCCGCCATTTAATTTTATTTCTGATTATCAATCCGGAAGGGCTATTTCAATAACATCATTTTCTTAGTTTCGGTGAAGTCGCCGGCCTTTATGGTGTAAAAGTAAACTCCGCTGGC
>JAGVEJ010000138.1 GCA_020058225.1 Candidatus Zixiibacteriota bacterium
AATAACAAATGAATAAAAATATTAATAATAATAAAGGTGTAAACCATGTCCTGATAACATGTGTAAACTATCTCTTGACAACAAACACGCCGTGCGCCCTTATCCGCTATTTCAGAATAATCATTTTTTTACTATCAGAGAAATTTTCGCCGCGAATGTTGTAAAAATAAATACCGCTGGGCATCTCTTGTCCCAAAGCATTCTTGCCATCCCATAAGGCTTCATGATTTCCAATAGCGGCGTACCCATGGAAAATCTCCTGAACTTTTTGACCAAGCAGATTATAGATATTTATCGAAATATTTCCTCCGGATGGCATCGAGTATTTTATTCGTGTTATTCCATTGAAGGGATTTGGGAAATTTTGCTTCAAGATATATTCATCAGGTGTCCGATTATTATTTCCTGAGCCGGTTTGGCCGCATGGCTCGACAAAATCAGCCGTGTTATCCATGTTACGACCATAGCGCCAGAAAGGCGCCGGCGAGGTGCATGGATCATAGGCATTCCCTGGAAAATTGACAAATACAAGACTACTGTCAGCGGTGGTCATTATTATATCGACATTACCATCATGGCTTATATCGCCGATCACCGGCGTATATCGCAAGTATGTGGAATTGCTCATTTGACCTATAATAGGGAACTGATCAAGCAATTGGCCATTTTTATCCCAACCATATATCCGTTGTACTTCATAATTAAGAAACACATCATTAATGGCACAACCCAACAGCTCGGGGAATTTATCGGCGTTAATATCGGCCAAAAGAAGCATATTGAAGATACTGGGGCCGGGAACAACGGCAAAAAGGCCGCTGGCGCTTGAAGGCAAATATGATGAACCATCCAAATTCCAAGCAAGAACGTAACTTGTGCCAAAATCGAAATAGGTTGTGAAATATTCCACTTCGCCATCGGCGTCAATATCCCCAAAAATCGGTGTGGTCGGGACGACAAAATTATCCGTATTTATACTTCTTGGCCACCCCGGCATCAATGAGAAATTTTCATTGAAGGCATATAACCAATACCCATAATCGGAAAAATATCCGAAAGCAATTAACTCCATTTTAAGATCGCCGTCGATATCGCAGGCAGATAGGTCCATACAGTAAAAGATACTCCCATCTTTTTGAATAAGCAGACTATCGGTCACCGCAAATTTGCTTGGTTCCATTTCTCTGAGTAGTCCAAAACCTTCACTGGAGACATAGATTTCGTCCATTCCATCTCCATTGAGGTCGGCCGGAAGATAGCCGCCGCTGTAATTCAAAGTGGTCATAAGAGAGCCGTCAGATTCAAAAATAAAGGTTTTTGATAAATTATAATCATAAATAAAAACATGAATTTCATCGCGATTGTCGCCATCAATATCTTTTAGAAACACCTTAGGCATTTCACTTTCAGTCAGAAGATTGGTGCTAATTCCGGGAAGAATACCCAAATAATTTTCGAAAGGGGGCTCAGATGATGGAAATCCATAGAGTTTCGGCGGGTCATACCCGATGGCCACGATATCATCAATTTCATCATTGTCAAGGTTGCCGACAGCAATTGGGATGGTATAATTGTTTTCTGGAAAATAGGGCATTCCCTCGGTTTTGGCTGTTCCATTGGTGGAGTAAAATTTGACTCCGGCTGAGGTACCGACAATTATTTCGAATGCGCCGTCATTATCGAAATCGCCATAATTGGGAATTATGGTTGGGTCAGTGTTAAGTTTGATTTTCCACGCCCGCTCAGTAGAATAAATTGATCTGATATAAACCATAATGGAGTTTTCACCGACAAAACCGCTCTTAGAATATACTGACAGCCGGATGGTATATTCCCCTTCCGGGATTTCCTCCACAATTAGGCCGGCAATTGTGGCTCGAAACACCGGTGTCGTTAAATAGGCAAGGGTATCCCATTGAATCGGATTTGCCCCCAGCCCATACTCTAAGAGAAGATACCCAAAATCAGGGCAGTAGGCATTGCCGGATATCGAAATTGAAGTGGAGAGTGTATCATGGTCATCAGGGGATTGAATCATAATGCCGGTTTCATTTGAGACATATACCGGAATGGATACCATGTTGACCGTCCCAACGCGAAGTCGCAAAGTGTATCGTCCGGATAATCCGAGGGTATTCCACTTTGCCAAGACGCCATTGGTTATCGGCATTGAGGATTCGTGAATAATATTCCAATCAGACGGATAGTCGCCTTCGCCGTACTCAAGAATATGGTTTGAAAACCCAAGACCATCGGCCAGGCCGGATATTTCCACATCGCCATTGAGAATGGAATTTGAATATGGGTAATCGATTATGGCTCTAATTTTGGGGATTATCTTAAGAGCATTATGTAAATTGGCTCTTCCATAACCGCTATAGATATCTTTTCCGGGAAGATTCCAGTCAACGCCATAGGGATCGATAATATCATCGGCAGAGGCCTTTATAATGGCATCGGCTTCATCGGGAATCAATCCGGGAGAAACCGCTCTCAGCCATGAAGCAACTCCCACTATATGGGGGCAGGCCATACTGGTTCCTGAGGCGAGATAGTAAATACTGTCAATGATATGAACTTTTGGTTCACGGGGATAAGAGCTGGCGTACATATCGGTTCCATCGGCTTTCAGCGACAAGATGGAATGGCCGGGAGCGATGACATCTATATGGTCGCCGTAGGTTGAAAATGTGGCCACCATATCGGAATCGGTTGATGCTCCCACGGTGATAACCGAGGGATATCCGGCCGGATAATTTAGTCGTTCGGTGAAATCATTGCCGGAGGCGGCACACAAAATTACCCCTTTGGATCTGGCATAATCAAGGGCATCCTCAATAAGATGGCTTCGGAAAGTGAAGCCGAAGCTCATATTGACCACATCGGCGCCATTGTCGGCGGCATAAATTAAGGCCCCGGCAATGTAACTGGTTAATGGCAAAGGGGCAATTTTCAAGGGCATAATTTTGCATTTGCCGTTAACTCCTGCGATTCCGATGCCATTATTGGCAATACCCGCGACTATTCCCGCACAATGCGTCCCATGCCCATCTTCATCAGTTGGGTCATTATCGCCGGCATCCTCGGATGATCCGAATCCGCCATTACCGCAGAAATCCCACCCGTGGATATCATCGATATACCCATTGTTGTCATCGTCAAGGCCATTATCAGGAATTTCACGAGAGTTAGTCCAAATATTATCTTTCAGATCAGGGTGAAGTATGTCCGCGCCGGTGTCTATAATGGCCGCCACAACGGCCGAAGTATTATCCGGCGGAGATTGGTATATTTCATCGGCATCAATATCGGCATCTGGAATTCCACTGACGGTGATAAGTTGGTCATTATTGGCGCCATCAATCCTTTTAATATGATAATGTGGTTGTCCTGTATTATTTAGCCCCCACTGTTGTGAGTAAAGCGAATCGCTGGGAGAATCGTAGAATTCGGCCATGTAATCCGGTTCGGCATATTCTACATCGGGGAGCGATTCATATTCAGCCTGTATGGCATTGAGGTCGGTGGTTCCGTTTGTGGATAAGATTAAAATGCCTGAAAATTTACTTGTTAGGGAGAAAGAGAGATTGGGCGATGCAAGAGGTATTATTTTGGAAATATCAAATTTTTTATTAAGACTCTCAAAATCCGGCATTGCGGAATCCATACTTCTCGCCAAAAAGGAGTTTACTTTGCCGCGGGCGGCATCCTTGAATTTGACAATAAGCCGGGTCGGCTTTTGGGCATCGGCCTTAGGGGCATTTTCGCCCGTGTAAAGCGCAAAAGATACGGATGGTATCAATAGCGCAACCAATATTATGGGGATATACTTATTTATGGACATAACCAAACTCCTAAAAAAGGAACGGATTTTTTTCAACCCTTAAATTCTGAACCGGTGATAAAACATGATCATCGAATATCTCCTGCAGATAAGCCGCGGGTAAAGTGTTATTTTTAAGATAATAGATTATCCAAAATTGACAAGTCGATATATTTGCCTTCTTGGGGAGGTTGAGAAAGTCCTTGAAAGTACCATCGGTCCGCCGCAGTGTAATTCTTCACAGTTTCGGTAACAATATTTTATAATGTTGGCAACCAGGAAAGGATGCTGTTACCGATGCAGAAGAGTATAAAGCAGA
>JAGVEJ010000215.1 GCA_020058225.1 Candidatus Zixiibacteriota bacterium
AAAAATATCAAAGTGGAAGTACAATTCGGCGTGGAAAGCTGTTCGCCGGAAATGCTGAATATCATGAAAAAAACCAAACAGCCGGAAAAATTCCTCCAAAGGTTTCTGGAGATAAGCCATATTATGTCCGAAAAAAAAGTGCTTCATCGCGCCAATTTAATCTTCAACCATCCGGGCGAAACCCGCCGAACCCTCGATGAGACTTTTTCTTTCATCGAGACCGAGCTGAAAAACAAAGACTCCTACCTGATTTGGATTTATCACCGCTATATGCACTTCCCGGGATGCGAGCTTGACTCCAATATGGAATATTACAGCCGGAAATTCGGCAGTCAATTCCTCAAACCGGAATGGTGGAAATCCGAAGAGGACCAATACGAAGCCAGCATGCAATTTGTTCCCTCGAGCGATTTAGCCGGAGATAATATCTATCTCTGGGACAAAATGGTTCGAGAGCATACCGAAGCTTTGAAATCATCCCTATCGCGCAAAGCCTTCCGATTTGCCGCCAATAAATACTTTCTTGACTGGAAAGACGATCCCCGATATGTATAAAATCTCGAGGCTCTGGGGCTACCTTAAACCTTACTGGAAAATCGAGCTGGTCACATTTTTCTTGATGATTATCCTGGCCGGGTTGGCGTTGGCGCTTCCGGTTTCCGTTCAGTATCTGATCGACCATCTTATCCCCTCCTTGATTCAGAATCCGGACAGCGGAGAAAATCTAAGAAAAGTCGCTTTCTTTGGTCTTTTTCTTATTGGGATATATTTCGGCAATGTTCTTTTTTCGTGGCTTAGAGATTATCTGGCCGCTTATATTGGCGCTAATATTATCGCCGACATCCGCTCCCAGCTTTTTCAACATCTGGAGAGATTGTCTTTGCGATTCTATCAAACTCATCAGGTCGGCGAAATGATGTCCCGCTTTCTATCCGACGCCAATCAATTGCAGGGACTTCTTACCTCAACTCTGCTTATGTTTCTCACCAATCTCCTGCTTCTTGTCGCTATTCTTATCTATCTTCTGACAGTCAATCCCATGTTGACTCTGATTGCCATGATTCCGGTGCCGCTGACCATTCTGATTGCTCATGCCTTTGGAAAAAAAATGCACCGGATAATGCGCAAATTGCAGGAGACAATAGCGTCGTTATCGGCGCGGCTTCAGGAATCATTTCTCTCCATTAAGACTATCAAAGCCTTTGGACAGGAGGATTTTGAAAAGTCGAAGGTTGATAACGTTCTTGGCAGATTAACAGGTCTTTATATCAAAACCAGCGTAACATCGTCGCTGTCGGTTAATTTGGTGCATTTTATAAATATGATCGGCCCTATTGTAGTCTTATCCTGGGGGACATATTTGATTGCCGGCGGAACAATGAAACTGGGAGCGTTGATGGCGTTCTATATGTTGCTCACATATTTATATAGCCCCATTCAGGATCTCGCCTCGGTTAATATTCAAGTCCAGTCGGCGATGGCGTCGGTCAATCGCATTTTCGAATATCTTGACCTCCCGACCGGAATTGCAGAAGAAAAAAATCCCATTATGATACCCAAAGCCGGGGGCGAAATTAACATTAAGAATGTCTCATTCTTCTATGAAGCCGAGGGCTTCAAGATCGAAAATCTGAATCTGGTCATCAAAGCCAAAGAGAAGCTGGCCATCGTGGGTCCGTCCGGATCGGGCAAAACGACGTTGATAAATTTAATTATGCGTTTTTATGACCCATATCAGGGCGAAATTTTAATAGACGGCGTCGATCTGCGAAAAATATCCATATCATCGCTCCGCGGCGCCATCGCTTTGGTCGATCAGGACCCGCTGTTATTCAATGCGACAATTTTCGAAAATATCGCCTATTCCAATCAAAAGGCTACCATCGAAGAGGTCAGTTTTGCCGCCCGCATCGCCAATATAGAGGATTTTATTATCGGTCTGAATGACGGCTATAACAGCATGGTCGGCGAACGGGGGGTGACCCTTTCCGGAGGCGAAAAGCAAAGAATCTGTCTGGCGCGCGCCATCTTGAAAAATCCCTCGATTCTGATTTTGGACGAGGCCACCTCCGCTCTTGACTCCAAATCGGAGTATTTGATACAAGAATCTCTAAAGAAAATTTTGGCTGATAAAACTGCCATTATTATTGCGCATAGACTGGCAACCGTACAAAATGCCGACAGAATTATTGCCATTGATAACGGGAAAATAATTGCCGAGGGAACACACTTGGAGCTTTTGGAGAAATCGCCTCTCTATCAAGAATTTGCCCGGAAACAGCTAAAAATCGAATGAATAATTATTGATATCCCCCTATTACAGTTATTAATAGATTGTGCCGCTTTAGATTAACATAGCGGTACGGGGAATCGAACCCCGGTTTGATGGCTGAGAACCACCCGTCCTAGGCCACTAGACGATACCGCCATTATCTAAAAATCTGAATCAATATATAAACACTGCTCAAATTGTCAAGTTTGTCGCCCGGATTCCGTAAAAAAAGCCTTTTAAGACCACAAAAGTTAGAAATATTGCGGTTTTATTAGGAAACCACTTGATTTTTCCGAAAGAATAAATATAATAAAAAGCTTAATTGGAGAACTAAGATGGCAAAAGTTTGTGAAATTTGTGGAAAAAAGCCTGGCTTCGGACATAGTGTTTCTCATGCCCACAACTTGACCCCGAGACGTTGGAATCCCAATCTTCGCAGGGTTAGGGCCAATGTGAAAGGAACGGTCAAATCTGTGAGAATTTGCACTTCCTGTTTGAAGGCCGGCAAGGTGATGAAAGCCACCCGCAAGAATCCTCCTAAAGTATAATTATCTTAGAGGCTTGTAGTTTTAGGTCCCGCCTATCGGCGGGACTTCATATTTATTTTTCCCTCTTCTTGGTATTTTTCATGTTCTGTCGAAAAGATAAATATGCCTGAACGCATTTCCTACAGAGTTAAGGCATTGATTAAAACTTGACCGAATAGGGCAATATTTATATATTGTTTAGGTAAATTACTTATCCGGAGGTCTTCATAATGCGGTCCATCTTTTTAGCTATTTGTTTCCTCACAACAATCTTCATTAATGTCTTAAGCGCTATCCCACTTTCCAAAGAAATTATTGAACAATTACAAAATTCAGGAAAGCTTGAAGAGGTCTTGCAGGTTTATGCTGATGTCGGGTGGCAAATATGACACATATTAAAGGAAAAGCTTAAGCCACCGCGCCAATCGAGTTACTCATTGAGATTGAGGCTAATAAAAATATGGATGTTCCGAATTCAGCAAAATCCTCCGGAATACCAAGCTTAGTAGGGTGGCGCAAATGGCTATTCTGGTTTGCTTTCTGGACACTCTTGGGCTTGACTGAGGGCATACGATTATATGTCAGATACAACGTAACCAAGATTCTTATTCCATGGCCTCAGGCGATATGTTTTGGCCTGCTTGATTTTTATCTCTGGGGCATTCTCAGTCCCCTAATCATTTGGTCCGTAAGGCGACTTCGATTTGATAGTGGCCGATGGCTGCCAAGCATAGCAACGCACGTCGTTCTGTCAATTTTTATCGGCATGATACAGCTTCTATTATATACCATAATCTATTCGGCGATGGATGCTTATATTTTTCAAATGCCCCCATCGGGCATTGAATCATTTTGGGGGCTATATATATTCTTTGTCCGTTCCATGATAAATACGGCATTGATGATTTATTTCATTATAGCTTTTGTATCATACGCCATGATTCATTACCAGAGATATCGCGATGAGGAATTGCGCTTGGCAGAACTTGAAGGGCAATTGGTTCGAGCTCAGCTGGAGTCATTAAAATCGCAGATTCACCCGCATTTTCTCTTTAACACACTGAATTCCATTAGCGCTTTGGTGCGGTCTGATCCCGAAGCCGCCGATAAAATGATAGCCCGCTTGGGAGAGTTGCTTCGAATCATGCTGGACAGTGAAGGAAATCAGGAAGTCCCATTGCGAAGGGAAGTCGATTTTCTCAATCGTTATCTTGATATCCAAAAAATGCGCTTTCGCGACCGACTGGAAGTTACTCTGGATATTGACATGGAACTTCTTGATGCCATGATGCCAAATTTTATCTTACAGCCAGTCGTCGAAAATGCAATCCAGCATGGAATATCTCGCTGTACTGATAAGGGAGTTATATCTATATCTGCCAAACGGGAAAATGAAACACTCTGCCTGACTGTCACGGACAATGGACCCGGGATGGAGCGGCAGGAAATCACCAAATCAAATAATAAGCATGGGCTGAGTAACATCGCGGCCCGCTTGGAAAGAATGTACGGAAAAAACCAGCAACTGCTATTTGCCACAGACCCAAATCCCGGAATGCAAGTTTGCATTGAGATTCCATTCCATTTGGCGGAATATAAGAATAATGGAGGAAATTTAATTTGAGCCAAATTGTCAGAACTCTTATAGTTGACGATGAGCCTCTGGCGAGAGAAAGAATTAGGAGTCTTCTCAAGGATGATGCGCGAGTGAAGATAGTGGGCGAGTGTGCCACAGGAATTCAAGCAGTAAATGCTATCCTAAAGATAAGGCCTGATTTGATATTTTTGGACATACAGATGCCGGGAATGGATGGGTTTGAGGTAATTCAGGCCATAGGCCCGGAAAAAATGCCGCCTGTGATATTTGTCACCGCCTATGATCGATATGCCATAAAAGCCTTCGAAGTCCACGCCATTGATTATCTATTAAAGCCTTATGAAAAAGAACGATTCCAAATGGCTTTGGAAAGAGGAATTCGAGAGATATCATCCGCAAAAGATGTCGGCTCTTCAAAAAAGCTTTCCATTCTGGTGAATGAAATTCTTGAAGAGAAACGAATTGCAAAACGGATATTGATAAAATCCTCCGATCGAATATCAATTATTGACATAAGTCAAATTGATTGGGTAGAATCAGCCGGTAATTATGTTCAGATTCATGTTGGAAGAAATATTCATCTATTGCGCGAAACCATGAGTAATATGGAACAGCGGCTTGATTTGCAATCATTTGCAAGGATTCATAGAAAAACAATAGTGAATCTTTCTCGAATCAAAGAATTACGTCCTCTTATGCATGGAGATTATTTGGTTATCCTTCATGACGGCGCTCGTTTGAAGTTGAGCCGTCAGTATTGCGATCGCCTTGGAATGGCATTTGGAGCAATTTAGGGTTTTCCATTCTGTCACTGGTAGCGATCATTTAATCCCATCAGCTACACAGCTCGTCACAAAATCATTTTCAATAAACTATCTCTTCATATCTTGTTATTGATTACAAGCCACGCCATTGCATGATATTAAAATATTCTCGCTTCATGCAAATGCGGAACTTAATGAATTTAAACCAAGTATTTGGGGAGAGTTGTATGCGCAAAAGTTTTCAAGTATTGATCGTTCTGACAATTTGCGGTATTGCGGTAAGCGGTTACTCTACCATCATAAATGTGCCCGCTGATTATAATACCATACAGGGCGCAATTGATGCCGCAGTGACCAATGATACGGTTCTGGTAGCGCCCGGAACCTATACGGAGAATCTCAAGTTAACAGCCAAAGGAATTGTTTTGGCAAGCCATTTTATTCTTTATCGCAATCCGGCTTATATTTTGAACACCATCATCGATGGCAGTCAACCAAGTCATGCGGATACCGCAAGTTGCATTTTAATTTATAATACCGATCCTCGATCAGTCAAAGTTCAGGGATTTACAATTACCAAGGGAAATGGAACACGCTGGCGTGACCCACATAATTCAAATTTCTATCGCGAGGGCGGTGGCATATTATGTCAGTATGCCTCGCCGGTCATACAATACAATCTAATAATCGATAATGATGCAATCGACCGAACATTGGTATCCAGCGCCGGCGGCGGGGGCATACGGATTGATGGCGGCAATCCGCAGATTCTAAATAATGCCATTATGTATAACCGAGGTCGATATGGAGCAGGTATCGTTCTGAATTATACTTATGGCATCCTCAAAAATAATATCATTGCTTATAACTCCGGCGGCGAAGATTATGGCGGTGGTGGGGTATGGAAAAACAACGGCAATATCGCGGTGCTTGAGAATAATACTATTATCAATAATTCATCAACTTCATTTGGCGGGGGAATAGTAGTCGCCAACGCCAGTCTTTCGATGAGAAATTCAATAATTTATGGCAATACTGCATCAAGTAGTAGCCAGATTTATTTGGCCACCGGCGGATCATTAACAGCCAATTATTGCGACATTCAGGGAGGATATTCCGGTACGGGGATTATTGATGCTGACCCTCAACTAAAGGGAACTTACCTATATTTCGAAAGCACATCTCCCTGCATCGACTCTGGTGACCCTTCAACATTTTATAATGATATTGAGGATTCCGATACCCCCGGTTCGGCGTTATGGCCTGCTTTTGAAACTCTTCGCAATGATATGGGGGCGTATGGCGGGCAAGGAGCATTCCCTTTTGAATTGGTTGCCATAATTGCAGACACAACATTTGGCTGGATTCCGCTGACTGTAAATTATGAGGCTCAAAGCGGTTTTGATGTCTCAAATTGGAAATGGCATTTTGGAGATGGCGATTCGGCCATCACACAAATGGCATCGCATATTTACCAGACACAGGGGCTTTTTGATGTCAGTCTTGAGGCTGATTTGTCCGATAGCATTTATATAGCAACTAGAAATGATCTTATTGCCGCACTGGCTGATTCTGTTATCGCGGGTGATGCCGGAGGCAGTCCAGGAGAATCAATTGCATTGCCAATTTATGCCCGCAATACTGTGCCATTAAAGAAGCTTGTCATTCCGGTAGAATTTTCAGGTCCTCTCAATTTGACTTTTGATTCGTTTTCAACGGCTGGATGCAGAACTTCTGCTTTTGCAATAAAAGAAATTACATATTCGGATTCGGAGCATGCCATCATAAGCTTGCAGAACTCACAAACTAATTATCCTCCGGAGCTTGAACCGGGATATGGATTGGCGCTAAATTTATATTTCACCATTGAATCGGCGAAATCCAAAAGTCAACTGAATGCTATAAATATTAGCGGATTTTTAGGTTATGAGCCCTCATTCAGCAATAGGCATCACAGCTATCTCCCAATTGCAAAAAATGGCTCGCTTACCCTAACCTATATATGCGGCGACGCCAACGGCAATGGTCTGGTAAACATTTCGGATATCACTTATTTAATTAATTTTCTTTATAAGCATGGGCCGGCGCCGGAACCTCTGCAGGCAGCAGACGTTAATGCATCAGGGACCGTTAATATTCAGGATATTACATATTTGATTAACTATCTATATAAGCATGGCCCAGCGCCAAATTGTCCATAGGGATAGGAGCAGAGTTCAGGCAAAAAATTCAGGGGATTGGCCGCAAACCAATCCCCCTTTTCCGCAATCGATGAGTGAGGAATTCGGACGCTCTCTCTTCAAGAAATTTCGCTTTTGCCCTCCGACACAATCAATCCCCGTTTAACAAATACAGTACCGAACGAGACGAGAGATTGTTGTGGGAAAGAAGAGAAATCGCCGATTGTACTATGAGTTTGTTACGTAACAGATTCGCAAACTCCATAGCATAGTCAACATCTCTGATCTGCGATTCCGCCGCAGTCAGATTTTGAGCTTCGACCCGCAAATTGGAGAGATGGCTCTCCAGACTGTTTTTCTGCGTTGCTCCTATGCCGCCAATAGTCTCATCTAACCGTGCAATCTCCTCATCGATTGCATTAATGGTCTCCTCTGATGTCTGGGCCGTGGAAAGGTCAAAGTCCGACAATTTCGGGACATTGGCGGCTGAACCGGATGAACCATTCAGGAGATACTGGCTCCCAAATGAAGCCGTCTCAATAATCTTATTATAGGATTGACCCAGATTGTTGGCTTCATTCTGATATACCTCACGCATATCATCGGACAACGTTCCCTCATTGGCGGCGCTGACCGCCATTGAGCGAATTTCAGTCAGGGTGCTCCTGAGCTGAAACAATGTGGAATCGGCCGTCTGGTATTTGTTAATTGCCACGGTGGTATTTTCTATTTCCTGATTCAATGATGCAATCTGCGAAAGCATCCTTTCCGATATTACCAGTCCAGCCGGGTTATCCGCGGCCCAATTGATTTTACGCCCTGAAGATAATTTTTCCATTGATTTGAGCATTTGGGAATATGCCAAACCGGAGTTCCTAATCGTATTCAAGGCTGAAATGTTATTAATTAGACTCCACCCCATAAAGAATCCTTTCCTTGGGGATTTTGAAAAATACCACGCCATATAGCACATTTGCAAAACACATGCCATTATTCCGGATTGATATAAGTCATAATCAGGCGACGAATTATGACTTTTTTGCAATATGCGAATTCATCAAAAATATTGATTGATTTCCCTATAGTATGGTGGTTCGCAAAAATTTCGCTGTCTAAGCCATAACTATCGAGACTCCCGACCAAAGGTCGGGACAAGCCGCGCACCCCTCATTAGGGCCTGTTGAAAAAGTCCCAATATTGAAGAAATAGATATTTCCTCGGCAATCAAGCTCGTGAAATGTCATTCCCCGCCGCGGCGGGGAACCCAGAAAACGGAATATAAGTGTTCGTCAATGCCGAATCCGGCTCTTGAAGGAAATGAGCACAATTGCTATAACATACACTTCTTCAACAAGCCCGCCGGGATTGAAATATGCCTTTATCCGTGCTCATCGGAAGTTGTTTCGGATACAGAAGATGTGTGAAGTAATGAAAGTCTCCACAAGCGGTTACTACATCCGGTTTTCTCGTCCTGAGAGCGAGCGGCACAAGGTTAATCGTCGGTTATTATCAGAGATCCGTATGGTTCACGATCGTAGCCGCCGGAATATTTGGAAGATAATGCGGTCGACCTGAAGATAAATTTCAGACAGGTTCTGGAAAATCATCCTTATTTGATCAAGAGAATGAGGGGAATCGGCAATTATTGACTCTGATTTTTAATTAGGCTCACAATTTTATAACACAATGTTTAGCAGTCACATATAAGCAAAATTGCAATTCAATATTAAAGAGTCAATCTCTTCTTATTCTATTTTTACTTTGCTGATTTCTTTATCTGAGTTTAGATTAACTATAGCATGTTAATGATCATCAATCATTTTTAATTTTGAGGCAGGCTGAATGGCGTTTAATGGCGATGAGGACGAAGGAAAAGCAAAGCCCAATTCTACATTGAGCAAAGGCTCTTCGGTCGGGCACTACCGGATCATCGAGAAAATCGGCGCCGGTGGGATGGGTCATGTCAGTGCCTGGGTATCTCCCGTCTTACAGGCATCATTCACAAGACTTTTGGCAAATCCGAGAATAGGAGATCTGGTATGAGAGTATTCAGGATACTGACTATTGGAGTAATAGTATGGTCATCGGCGTCATTACAGGCGGCTGAACCTGGCAAACGCCCGATTACTCCGGAGGATGTCGTCAACATCAGGGAAGTGAGCGATCCCCAAATATCGCCCAACGGGAACCCTGTTGCTTTCGTGATAACCGAACCGGTAGATACGAGCATACCGGACGAAGCCAGAAATTCCGACATCTGGATAGTGCCAGCGGACGGAAATAGCTCACCCCGTAAATATGCTTTTGGGCCAAAGCAGGAGATGATGCCGCGATGGTCGCTGGATGGAAAATACCTGGCATTCCTGTCCAACCGCGGGAAGGATGATAAGAATCAAATCTACGTGATGTCCACCGATGGCGGCGAGGCGGAAGCCCTGACCAATATGAAAGAAGGCGTGAATCTCTTCAAGTGGGATCGTGATTCACATAATATTACATTCATCTCGCAAGATTCACTCACAACTGAAGAGGGAAACCGAATCATGGCCAAAGATGATGAGCGAGTGCTGGATGAAAATATAAAACATGCAAGGCTGTACAGAGTAGATTTGGCGACCCGAGTGGTAACCCTTCTGACACCTGCGAACGAAAGCGTTAACGATTTCGATTATTCTCCGGATGGGTCAAAGATTGCCTGCGAAATCGCAGCGACTCCTAAACTGGATGATGTATACTATCGGTCGAAGCTCATGGTTATGAACCGAGACGGCTCCGGCAGAAAAGTCATAAGTGAAAAAAGTTGCGGCAAAATTAGATGGTCTCCAGACGGGAATCAGATTCTTCATTTTATTTATCCCGGTAAAGCTGAAATGTATATCCCTGAACTCGTCTCGCTATCAGGAGCCCAAACCACAACCTTGGGGGAGGACTACCCCGGATTCGTTTGGGAAATGGAATGGATACCCAACCGGCAGGAAATACTTGTATCAAGCCAGGAAGGGGTTCAGGGAATTATCGGCAAGCTTGATGTGAAATCAAAAAAAGTCGACAGGGTGCGCACTGTTGATCGGCCCTTGTCCTGGTTGGGTTATCCAAACTGGAGTATTAATTCGACAGGGGAATGGATCGCCTTTGTAGATGCTTCTACTTCTTCGCCCCTGGATATCTGGATAATGAAAGTAGATGGGTCGGACGCAAGGCGCCTTACCGATCTTAACCCGCAAGTTTCTTCATTGGCTTTCGGAGCACAGGAGGAGGTTCAGTGGAAATCTGAAGATGGCGAGCAAATTGAAGGTGTTCTGGTGAAGCCGGTGGGATATGAGACTGGCAAGAAATATCCTCTGGTCGTACAGATACAAGGGGGCCCGGCATGGGCCTGGTGGTCAGGATGGCTATGCAGCGCATTTGATTGGGCGCAGTTGCTAGCCAGCAATGGATTTGCGGTCCTATTGCCAAATCCACGAGGCGGCATCAGTCGCGGCTTGAAATTTGCAGAACTGAATCTTTCGGACTGGGGTGGCGGCGATTTCAAAGATATCATGGCCGGAGTTGATTACGTTATTCAAAAGGGAATCGCCGATTCCACTAAGTTGGCAATCGGCGGATTTAGTTGCGGTGGTTATATGACTGCTTGGTCCGTGACACAAACTAACCGGTTCAAAGCAGCCGTTATTTACGCAGGTTTGTCCGATCTAACCAGCTTTTATGGGACAACCGAGATTCCGACCTTTATGCGTATGTATTTCGAAGATTATCCGCATGGCCGCGAAAATGTTTATGACCAGCATTCGCCCATGACATTCATTAAGAACGTCCGGACTCCGACATTGATTTTACATGGTGAGGCGGATCTTCGTGTACCGATTTCCCAGTCTTATCAGTTTTATCAAGGACTCAGAGATATGGGAGTTGAAACCCGTTTCGTGACCTACCCGCGGGAGCCCCATGGCGTTTTTGAAAATGCCCATCAGATAGACGTGCTTGAGCGGGTGCTCGATTGGTACAAGACTCATGTAGCCCTCAAGCCATAGGATATGGGTTGTTCTGAATGCGAAACGGTACGTAGAATGTTTTATTTTGAATCACTGTAGGACTACCCGCCATTCATTGAGCTGATGAAGCCGAAGGGGTGATGATTATGGAGTGCGGCGACAGATAAATGCAACCTGACGATGACAAGACCCAAACGCACGTGACGCTTATGAGCGGCACAAT
>JAGVEJ010000218.1 GCA_020058225.1 Candidatus Zixiibacteriota bacterium
ATCATTGGCATGTTTTTCATCTGAGATGGAAAGAACTTTTAAATCGGATTTTGTCTCAGCATCGGTATAGTAATCGACGTCGACATCTTTGACATAGGCGCGTTTACCTTCCCAATCAAGTTTTGTTACCTGAAATTGGTCGGCAGAATGCAAATAGATAGCTTCGGGATGCAAAAATATCGGGGCCGAATAATAATCGACTACGCCGATTACGTGATTATTATCGCTTTCATTTAGGATGACAAAATTATCGGGCGAGGCGCTTCGAAGCGATACCTGCTGGGCCGGATAAATTTCGGATGACCAATGATATTTTTCTCCGGTTTGCCTGACTACTTTTTGCGATTCGAGATAATCGAGCACCTCGGTGGTACCGTCGGGGCGGAAAATTTCATTTCGGTGAAAGGGCAATTCAAATGCGGCACATTTAATATGGTTGGCGCTGATGATAAGATTATCCGGATCAATAATCCCCATCTCGGGTGTTTTATCAAGCAAATATGATGTATGCTTGGCCAAAAATTGATTGATGGCAGAGCTATTGGCAACAAAAATAGTTAAGGAACAGCCGGAGCGTCTTCCTGCCCGTCCGGCTTGTTGCCAAACTGAAGAGATTGAGCCCGGATAGCCGCAAATAATCGATACATCGAGCGCTCCGATATCAATTCCCAATTCGAGGGCATTGGTTGAAACCACACCGATAATCTCCCCGCGTCTTAAGCCGCTTTCGATTTCCCGTCTCTGATTGGGAAGATAACCGCCTCGATACCCGGCGACTTTGATATTTTTGCCGAATGGTTCCGCAAATTTCTGTCTGAGGTAGGTGAGCAATATTTCCACCTGCAAACGGTACTGTGCAAAGACAATGGTTTGGATTCTATTTCTGATAAATCTTTCAGCCAGAGTCAGGGCTTCATTTAAGGCTGATTTGCGTATGCCAAGCTGTTTGTTGATTACAGGTGGATTATAAATTATAAAATGTTTCTCGCCGGTAGGGGCGCCGCTGTTATTTATTAGGGTAACTCTTCTGCCGGTGATTCTTTCCGCCAATTCATCCGGATTGGCTATAGTTGCCGAGCAGGTAATAAATAATGGTTTGGAGCCGTAAAAATCACAAATCCTTTTCAATCTTCTGATAACATTAGCCAGATGGGAGCCGAATATCCCGCGATAGTGATGAATCTCATCAATTACAATATATTTCAGGTTCTCGAATAGCTTTATCCATTTGGTATGGTGCGGCAATATTCCGGCATGCAACATATCGGGATTGGTTACAACGATGTTACCCGCTGAGCGAATTAATCTTCGTGCTGTCTGCGGAGTATCGCCATCAAAAGTATATGTTTTAATATCGACATCAAGCTTATTGATTAAATTCATCAATTCCGTCAATTGGTCCTGAGAGAGCGCCTTGGTAGGGAAGAGATACATGGCGCGGGTTGATTTGTCCTTCAGAATGGCGTCGATAACCGGCAGATTATAGCAAAGGGTTTTGCCGGAAGCAGTGGGGGTGACAATCACGGTATCATTTCCGGCGGCAATGGCATCGATGGCGGCCCTTTGATGGGAATATAATTTATTAATTCCACGGGAGTTCATTATCTTGATCAATCGAGAATCAAGATGAGCGGGGAATTCATTATATGCACCCTCTTTGGCGGGAATCGTTGCCCAGTGAGAAATATTCTCTCTTATCGCCGGTTCGATTTTAAATGATTCAAGAATCTGGATGAGATTCATGGCGGTTATTTCTTATCGGCGAGTTGACGTTTGCATATATCGCAGAATTTTTCGCTTTTGCGATCAATGTCAATCATACTCTGGCTGTAATAATTAATGCATCGGGGATTTCTGCAACTTGTCATTTCGAATAGATGCGCCAATTGATGGATGGACTGTTTGAATAGGCGGGTATATACTTTAGATTCATCTTCGGGAAGCCCGTAAAATTCCTGACGAATCCGAAAAAGCGATACAAGCGAAGTTCCGGATACGGCATCGGAATGCCCGATTACATAAGGCTCGTCGGGCAGGTATAAATCTTCTTCGCAGGCGCCCAAGACCATTTCTTTAGTACTGGCTTTAACCCGTTCAAGTTTATTCATTAGAATGTTGGCGTAATATTGATTTCTGACGACATTATAGGCCTCTTCGGGCATTTTCATGCCTTTGAGAATATCAACCGAGCGGCCAAAAATCGGACCGATATTGGTTGCCAAGCGATTAATCATCATGAAATCAACCTCGCCCAACGGAACCACGACTACTTTTGCTTTTAGTAATGCCATAATTATTTAGCCGCGAAAAATCTCCTTTTTGTGCCTGTGGGCGAGACTTTCACTTCCAATTTGGCGGCGCATTTTGGACACCAGCCAATATAGGCATCTCCCTTTTTACTTAAGTATATTCTGGAATATATGTGACAGCATTTGAATAATATTCCCAAATGCGGGCGAGTTTCATGTTTATTTTGAGATTTATTAGCTATCATTATATTTGGGTTTAATAAATTAAACCTCTACAAAAATTAGATATACTATTTAATAATTATAGCCTGATTGCTCTTCTTTTTCCGTTTTATTATCAAGCCCAGTCATTGTCTCTTTTTTATACTCTCGCATTATTTCCACTGATGCTGATGAGCCGATTCTATCCGCACCAGCTTTAATTAAAGCATAAGTATCCGCCAAGGTTCTAATTCCACCGGAAGCCTTGACTTTTATTTTTCCTTCAGTGGTTTCCTTCAATCGTTTAACCACTTCTACCGTTGCCCCACCAAAAAATCCGGTGGCTGTCTTAACAAACTGCGCTCCGGCATTGATGATGGCTTTTGTCGCTTCAATTTGAGCTGAAGGCGAAATTCGAGGCGCCTCAATTATGACTTTAAGCGCAATCTCATCAGGCAGGATTCTGCGCACCTCAGCAATTTCCTGTTCGACCAAGTTATACTCCCCAGAAGCCAACAATCCAATATTGGCCACCATGTCGATTTCATGGGCGCCATCGTAGGCGCCTTTATAAGCCTCAATTACCTTGACATCGGTTCTATTGGCCGACAATGGAAATCCGGAGACAGATATTATTTTCACATCGCTTCCGGCTAATTCTTTGCTCGCCGCAGAGACCCAATATGGGTTTATGGCAATCCCAAAGAACTGATTTTCCATAGCCTCATGGCAGAGCTTTATAATATCTTTCAAGGTGGTTTCGGGTTTCAATAAGGAATGGTCGAAATATTTATTTAAATTGGTAATCATATTATGTCTTTCCGGAAAATATAATAACTCTAAGACAGGGTTAGAACAATATCTTTTAGAAAACTTTTTCCCGGGAGGTTATTGCTTATATTGAATATTTCCGCAACTGTTTGCCCAATATCGGAAAAGCTCTCTCGAATACCCAATGAAATTCCTTTTTTGATTCTGATATTATAGGCAAGCAGAGGGACATACTCGCGGGTATGGTCGGTGGAATGCTTCAAGGTTGGGTCGCATCCATGGTCAGCAGTTATAATAAGCAAATCTCTTTCATTTAGGAGCTTTAATATTTCAGGCAATTTTTGGTCAAATTTTTCGAGACCCAGCCCGAAGGATTCGGTATCGTTTCGATGGCCCCAAAGCATATCAAAATCGACCAGATTGGCAAAAAGTAATCCTGAATTTGATAGTTTTATTTCGTCTAATAGCTTATCTATTACATCCATGTTATTTATGGTCTTTACATATTTGATAAAACCCTGATGGGCAAAGAGGTCGCCAATTTTGCCGATGCTTATGGTTGGAATTTTATTTTTTAATAATAGATCGAGTATTGTATTTGAAGGTGGAGCAATGGAAAAATCTTTGCGGGCGGATGTTCTTTCGAAATTTCCCGGCTTGCCGATGAAAGGGCGGGCAATTACCCTCCCGACAGCATGTTCTCCCTGCAATAGGTCACGAGCGATTTGGCAGATTTCATAGAGCCTTTTCAATGGGATAATATCTTCATGGGCCGCAAGTTGAAAAACTGAATCGGCAGAGGTATATAAAATTATTTTGCCTGTCTGAAGATGCTCTTTGCCCAATTGGGCAATTATTTCGGTTCCGCTGGCTGGAGAATTTCCGATGGTTTTGATATTGGCCGCTTTCTCAAAGTCAGATACCAATTGAGGGGGAAATCCTTTGGGATACATTGGAAAAGGTTTGTTGAGGACAATACCCGCTATTTCCCAATGTCCGGAGGTGGAATCTTTGCCGGATGATTTCTCTGCCATTTTTCCCCAACAGGCTTTGGCGGTTTCAATGGGAGGAATTCCAACAAGGGGTACAATATTTCCTAATCCGAGTTGACCGCAATTAGGCATATTGAGTCCGCCCAATTCGCGGGCAATGTTGGGAATTGTTGAGGCTCCGATATCATTATAGTCGCCGGCATCCGGAAGCTCGCCAACGCCACAGGCGTCGAGAATTAAAAGAATGACTCTTTGAAACATAATCCGAATTTAGGAATATATTAGGAATTATCAAAGGGGGAATTGAGTTAGTAGCCCGCGGCGGCGTGGTGACACCGCATAATGCGAATTTGTGTCAATTCATCGTCGGTGTGTCAGGAAAGGGTTCCTGACACCGCGGCTAAGGCGGCCCAGACACAGCGCGGAACAATTGTTCCGTAGGGGGCAACACGGCGGTGTGCCCTTCCCATATTGTTCTCTTGCGTATGCCGGCCGCATGGGGCGTATGCTGTGTGCCCCTACAATAATAAAACACTCCCAAACAAGTTTGGGGGGCATGTAATATTTGGGGCGTCAGGTGTCATCCCCCGATGAATCGGAGGAAAGCACCTGACGCAACGTTTAATGATTTAGGGGCAGATGTGGATCCCGACAGGGTGTCGGGACCGCCCACGGACCAAGTCCAGTATGACACTTTTCGGGTCTTGGTGCTTAAGAATATGTATTTTCCTACTAATCGGACTTTTTCAACAGGCCCTGAGGGTACTACCCCAATTTCTCGCCATAAACGCACTTGTTTTTTACCCCATATTTGTTTATTCTCGTATGAGGTTGAACCAAATGGCATTAACAGGGTTTGAATTTGAACCGATAATAATATAATATGAAAACAGAATTTGAACGACAATATGAGATAATTTCCCGCGGGGCGGTTGAGATGCTCCCCGAAGGGGAATTCCAGGAACGGCTGAAAAAATCAATCGATGAGAATAAGCCGCTTAGGGTAAAACAAGGTTTTGACCCAACCGCGCCGGATATACATTTGGGGCATACCGTCGGGATAAGGAAGCTTAAGCAGTTCCAGGATTTGGGACATAAGATTGTCTTAATCATCGGGGATTATACGGGACTTATAGGTGACCCATCGGGTCGTTCCGCCACTCGCCCGCAACTGCCTTATGAAAAAATCATGGCCAATGCCGAGACTTATCAGAAGCAGTTTTTCAAGATTCTCGATAAATCAAAGACGGAAGTTCACTTCAATGGCGAATGGTTTGCCAAAATGAGTTTCAAGGAAGTAATGGAATTAGCGGCCAAATTTACTGTTGCCCGAATATTAGAGCGCGACGATTTTGATAAACGATTTAAGGCCGGGAATCCCATATCAGTGCATGAATTGATGTATCCTCTAATGCAAGCCTATGACTCGGTGGCTATCAAAGCTGATGTCGAAATCGGCGCGACAGAACAAAAGTTCAATCTTCTGACAGGCCGCGAAATCCAGCTTGATTATGGAATTACTCCGCAGGTCATTTTGACTCTTCCCGTACTGGTAGGGGTAGATGGAATCAATAGAATGTCCAAATCTCTAGGCAATTATATTGGCATTGATGAACCGCCCTCAGAAATTTTTGGTAAAGTGATGTCCATTCCTGATAATTTGATATTTTCATATTTTGAATTGGCCACCGATATTTCGACAAAGAATTTGGCGGATGTTAAAGCACAACTTGAAGATATGACGCATAACCCTATGTTGGTCAAGAAACAACTTGGCGAGATACTGGTTTCCATGTATCATTCGCCCGCTGCAGGCAGGAAGGCCAGAGAGGATTTTGAAAAGGTTTTTTCCAAAAAGGAAATCCCCGATGAGGTTCCGGAATTCAATTGCGATCGGCTTGGCGGCAGAATTTGGATTGTAAAATTGCTTACAGAATCAAAATTAACGGCTTCAAGCGGGGAAGCCAGAAGACTTATTCAGGGGGGCGGCGTGGCTATCAATGGCGAGAAAGTATCAGACGACAAATATGAATTCGAACCCAAGGATGGGATGTTGGTAAAAGTTGGGAAAAGAAGGTTTTTACGGCTTAAATGTTGAACTACTTTTTTTCCTTATAAATTGGGCATCACCAGAGTGAGAAATATATTTAAAAGGATTTTCCCCCTTATTATTCTTGTCAATTTAATTATGGGGTGCGGTGGAAGGTCCGCTATTCCGGGTATTGAGGATAGAGAAAACAAACTGCCTCCTCTTCCGCCGCGGGAAAATTTAAATCGTCAGGCTTACGCATATTATTCAAATGGGAGCATCCTCGAATTGATGGGTAATTTCCCCATGGCCAACAAGCAATATGAAGAGGCTTTGAAAATATATCCTTCTTCTTCTGAGATAAGGTATGCGTATGCAGTTACATTTTTTGAAATGAACGATTATCATCAGTCGCTGTCGGAGGCACAAAATATTAAGCCGCGCGATTTGCGTAGTCGGCTTCTTATAGCAGATAATTACAGGGCCATCGGCAATAATGATTCGGCTATGGCCGTATATAAATCAACTCTGGGGCTTGACTCCAATAATACAAGCGTTTATCACTTTATGGGCGCTTACTACAATCAGCAGGAAAAGTATGATTCCTCAATATGGGCTTATGAGAATTTGGCCAGAATTGATCCCAATTATCAGATATATCAGGAAATTGGAAATTTATATATTCGAACCAAGCAATTGGATAATGCCAGGAAATATTACTCACTGTCCGTTGCTATGGATTCCAGCGCCGGGAATGTCCGCTCGTACATTGGCCTTTCCTTAATATTTGAGGCTACCGGCGATGCCGTCGAAGCGAAACGATATCTTGAAAAGGCGGCGGTTTTATCGCCTCAGAACATTTTCGTTTTGAGTAAATTATTGGATTATTATCAGAGTGGCAATGAATTAGATAAGGCGATATCCGTTGCACTTACAATGATTCCAATTGTTCCTACCGATCAGGCTGTCAAGCGGCGGTTGGGGATTTTATATTATGATGCGGATAGTCTAAAGCCGGCCGATTCTATTTTTACCAATTTAATTGATGATGGCGATGATAATATTATAAATTACTATTATTCCGGACGAATTTCCTTGATGCTTAACGATCTGAGCCGCGCCAAAGATAGATTCAAAAAAATGACTGTTGTGGCTGACTCCGTAGTGGATGGGTGGCTGAATCTAAGTACTGTCTATCAAGCCCAGGATTCGGGGAAAATGGAATTATCCACATTGGAGATCGCGCTTAATCATGTCAGAAATTTAAATGACTCTACTATAATCATGTTTTCGTTGGCCGCCGCACTACAGAAGAACGATCAGTTTGAGCGGTCGGTTAATCTTTTCGAGAAAATTATTTTGTTGTCGCCCAATCATAGCCAATCTTTAAATTATCTGGGTTATATGTTAGCCGAAAAGGGCATGAAACTGGATTATGCCATGAGCCTGATAAAAAAGGCTCTAAGTATTTTGCCGGATAATGGCGCCTATGTGGATAGCTATGGCTGGGTTTTATACCAATTGGGGGATTATCAAAAGGCGCTCGAGGAGCTTCTAAAAGCAAACCAGCTTGCCGGCGATGATCCTGTTATTTTGGAACATATTGGGGATGCTTACAATGCCCTTCATGATACATCTAATTCGCGAATATACTGGGAAAAGGCCTTATATATGGATTTGGATAACAAGGGTCTAAAGGAGAAATTGGGAAGGTGAAAGTTAATAGGATTAATCTTCTCTTCATAATATTCATAATTATCATTACGTCTTGCGCCAAAATGGAAGCCCCACCGGGAGGGCCGGTTGATAAATCCGGACCGATGATTTTATCATGTATGCCAGAGAAAGGCGCTATTGGAATTCCGCGCGATAATAAGGTCTCGATATTATTTTCAGAAAGAGTTGATCGTCGCACCATTGAAACAGCTGTCTTTGTTTCGCCACGCCCAGAGGGTAAGCTCAAATATGATTGGGACGGAAATAAATTGGATATTATTCTCCCCGATTCATTCGCCCTAAATGCGACCTACATTGTATCTGTCGGGGCCGCAGTTGCCGATCTAAGAAACAATAAAATGGAGCAATCATTTCAATTGGCCTTTTCAACCGGTCAGACCATAAATCAGGGCAAACTGGAGGGCGCCGTATTTCAAAATAATAAACCGGCCCCAAACATTACCATTGGCCTGTATGATAGCGCCCTAATAGGAAAAGAGACATTTCTTGATTCGGTTTATCCCGCATACTTCACTCAATCCGATAAGGATGGCAAGTATATATTGGATTATTTGTCCGATGGCGATTATTTTCTTTATGCCTTTAATGATAAAAATAAGAATCAGCTGTTCGATTACCCTGATGAAGATTTTGGTTTACCATGTAGAATTGCAAAAGTGTCATCAACTCTGTCACCGGTTATTAATTTCAATTTGATGAAGCATGATACTTCGGTTGTCAAAATAATATCGGCACATCTCACGCCTGACCATCTTATAAAGATGAGATTATCTCGACCGGTAGCAGGGGAGACGTTGAGGTCGAATCTTAATAAGATAATGTTATTTAGCGAGGCGGATACACAAACTATTTACTATCCGCAAAGCATATTGGAAAATGATACTGATACATCCTCCAGCTTTAACCTTTATTTTGGGACAATAATTAATGGTGCGTATGTATTAAAATTGGCCGCATCAGTTTTTGACGTCACTTTGGATTCAAATATGTACTCTGAATATAACATGCCTGATGTCATAGTTGAACCTGACAAAACCGCTCCAACGATTAAATCAGTCACTCCATCAAATCAAACCATATATCCTGATGAATCTGAATTGGAAATATCTTTCTCGGAACCAATTAATGGAAAAGGATCAGGGGAAAATTTAATAGTTCTTACGACCTCCGCTAATGATTCAATACAATTTAATCAGAAGTGGATTGATGATTTTCGCTTAAAAATCATACCTGAAATGCTTAATTGGGGGGAGACCTATAAAGTCACATTACTCGAGAGTCTTATAGTCGATATGTCCGGAAATAGAGCTGGCGATTCGGTTAAATCATTTTCTTTCAAAACCTATAACGCCGATTCCTTGGGAATTATTTCCGGCAATATTTCCTATGCACCGGAATTGGATACTATGGGAATATTATATTTAAGTTTCCTATCAATGACCGAAAAGAAACCTTTTTTAAGAGCAACTGCGAGTAATTTGTTCTCATATCAGCTGATGCCCGGAAAATATTTTCTCAAAGGATTTCTGGATAAAAATGGAAATGGCAGACAGGATGTTGGCATGCTTAAGCCATTGCAATTTGCCGAACCATTTTTCATTTACCCTGATACTATTAAAGTTCGCGCCCGCTTTGAGACAGCCGGACTCGAATTTCAAATTAAATAATATTTCAATTGCTATTGCTTGATAGCGCCGGCAGTAATGCCTGAGACGATATGTCTTTGGAAAAACAAAAATACCACCAGAATAGGAAGAACCGCCAAGGATGAACCGGCCATCAGATGAGGCCAGTCAATCGCCTGATGCCCTTGATACAATGCCAGCCCGATCGGAAGAGTCCGCACTGACTCCGAGCTGGTTAGGATAAGCGGAAAGAGAAAAGAATTCCAGTTAGTCATAAATGACTGTATGGCCAATACGGCCAAAGCCGGTTTGCATAGCGGCATAACAATTCTGAAAAGAATTGTCAATTCTCCGGCGCCATCTATACGTGCCGCTTCCTCCATCGAAGGCGGGAGTGAATCAATATATTGCTTGACCAGAAATATCCCTATCGGGTTCACCAGAAAGGGAAGTATCAGCGCCCAATATGTATCATACATTCCGGCCTTATAAATCATTAGATAAAGCGGTATAATGACGACATGGGCAGGTAACATCAAGACAAATATAGTGGAATAAAACCAGATATCTTTGCCGACAAATCTATATCGGGAAAAAGCATATCCGACCATAAAACAAAACAGGATATTTCCCAGCGTGACTATAATGCCGACAAAAAAGGAATTAAACAGATAAATAAACATATTGCCGGAACGGAATAAATCAAGATATGATGCTAAAACAAATTCACCGGAAAGTATATTTTCAAATGAGGCATCAATATTGGCGGGCATGAATGATACCCGAAACATCCATGCAAGGGGAAATATCATGATCACAAGAATAAAGCATAGGAGAATATATTTTACAATATTCATCCAATCTTCTCCTGTCTCATTAATTTAAATTGCAGGAATGAAAATATGGCAATAATCACAAATAGAACATAGGCCGCGGCTGAGGCATATCCAAAATTAAAACGACTCAATCCGGACTCGTAGATAAAATATACAGTTGTTGATGTACCATATTTTCCTTTGGTCATAACGAATATTTCGATGAAAATTTGGAATGATTTAATGGTGTTTATCACAATAATAAATAATGTTACCGGTTTGAGAAGGGGCAGAGTAATGGAGCAAAATTTTCTCCATGGGCCGGCGCCGGCGACATCGGCGGCTTCATATAATTCGATCGGAATTGATTTCAATCCGGCCAAAAAAAGAAGCATATAATACCCCACCGACATCCAGATATCCATAGCCATAACCGAAAGCAGGGCTGTCTTGTTGGACAAAAGAAATCCATTATCCGGCGGTATAATGCCGAGCATTTTTGCCAGAAGATAAATATATCCTCCCCGGGAATACAGGTTGGCAAATATCAGGGCAATTACCACCATTGAAGTTATCGATGGCATAAAAAAGGCGCTACGGAATAAAGTTCTACCGGTGAAATTCCGTGCAATTAAGATGGCCAGCAATAGAGCAATGATGGTTGTAGTGGGAATAGTACCGATGACAAAGATAAAAGTATTTTTTATTGAATCGATAAATGCGGGGTCAGAAAATAGTCCGATATAGTTGTCAAAGCCAATCCATTCATAAGAGGGTTTTAGCAATCTGTAATCTGTGAAACTCAGAAAGAGAGAATAGAGGAGCGGAAAAAACCAGAATATTAAAAATGTGGCAATCCATGGAGAAGCAAGCAATATCCCTGTGGATTGGCGCAACTTCATTTATTTGTTTTCGTCAATCAGCTTCTGAATTTTATTTCGGGCATTATACATGGTTTCGGGTATTGGCTTGCCATTGAATAAGACATCCTCAAGCATCGCCTCTATTACTTCTTCAATATATACCCATTGCGGATCCGGGGGCGGAAAACTGGAAAGGCTCATCTGCTTTATAAATGTCTGCAAAATCAGGTCATCATTAAAAAATTTGTCTTTGGCGGCTTCCTTGTTTGCCGGATTAGCGGAATAATTGGCTTTGCAGAAAAGCAATTCGCTTTCGCAATTGGTAAGATATTTAATAAACTTCAGAGCTTCAGTTTTGTATTTTGATTGACTACTGATGCTAATATACTCGCCGCCGACAAATGATTTTCCCGGATATTCGGGGCCGGGAATAAGGGCAGTCATAATATCGGCATTTAGCTTTTCATTTTTAATTCTCTTCAGAAGCCAATCGCCCGAAATAATTACCCCTATTTTTCCGGCAAGAAAGGCATCATCCAGACGACGCTGGGTATCAATCATTCCACAACTGTCACTCAACTCTTTATAGAATTGTAGCGCATTATATCCTTTATCACTTGATATCACCGCATATTTGCCATCTTTACTTATTATTCTTCCGCCGCCGGCCCATAAAAATGGAAGAAATTTCTTGTAGAGGGTATGTTTCTCAGCGGCATTCGAGCCGAATCCATAGATATCTTCTCCCAGAGAATCAATTTTGTAACATAATATTTTTAATTGCTCCCAATTTGTGGGATAGAAATTACTGTCAAGGTCGGTCTGTTTTATGAGAGCCAGATTGATATATAGAACCCTTGTACCGAGAATCCATGGAAAAGCATATATCTCATTGTTATAAATTCCAGGCGCCCATCCATAAAAGTTGGCTGTGTCCGCCGTAACATCTTTTGACAGTGGCGCAAGATGTTCGGTTGAAGCAAATTCCAGAATCCAATCTGAGCCAAGCTCTACCATATCGGGTGCGGTTCCAGATGAAAAGGCAACCACAATTTTTTCATGTCCATTTCCCCAAGTTAAATCAGTCAATTTGATTTTGACATTTGGATTCAGAATCTCATAATCCGAGACTATTTTTTCAATAGTAGGTTTGATGGCAGGGTCTGTCCAAAATTGCCACCACTCAATGGTTATTGGGCCGCCCTGCGGGCCGCCGCATGATATTAATGCCCCTAATAGGGCCAAAGCTATTACTGCCTGATATACTTTTTTCATAGTTTTCATGGCTCGAGAATATAAATCTGTAAACCCAATGTCAAGTCAAACTTTTTGTTGATTTATCGCCATAAGATTGATAAATCTTCAGCATGATAAGACCAATGGCCGGCAAAAGCCTCTTATTTTTAATATTAATCATGCTATTATTTACCAATTTATCTTTTTCATCTGATGGTACGCCTCAGAACTCAAGTTGGTTTGATATTAATACATTGGCCACACTTATTGTTTCCTTGATATTTGCAGCCATTATCATTTATTCGATTCAATCTGCAAGCAAGGGCAAGGGAATTCAAATAAGGGAAATTCCCGGCTTAAAGGCAATTGATGATGCTCTTGGGCGGGCTACCGAAATGGGAGCGCCGGTGCTTTTTACTCCCGGATGGGGGGGAGATGTGCAACGGCCGACTACTATTGCCTCAATGAATATTTTATCCACGGTCGCCGAGAAAACGGCAGAATATGATTGCAGACTCATTTACCCGACACATGATCCGGTCATAATGGCCGTAGCACAGGAGGTTATCAAAGAGAGTTGTATTAAATCCGGATATCCGGATAGATATAGGGCCGAGGATGTTTTCTATATTTCTTCATCACAATTCGGGTATGCGGCTGCCGTCGATGGAATTATAAGCCGGACCAAACCCGCCTCAATATTTTTGTTGGGTACGTTTGAAGCCGAATCACTGATTATGGCAGAGACCGGCAATTCGGTGGGCGCTATTCAAATAGCCGGCACAGATTCAACCATTCAACTGGCCTTTTTTATTGTGGCGTGCGATTATACACTTATAGGTGAGGAGCTTTTTGCGGCTTCGGGGTATCTGACTCAAAATAAGTCTATCCTTGCTTCGGTTAGAGCTCAAGATATAATGAAAATCCTGATTGCTCTATTTATTGTTATTGCCATCATTTGGGCGACTATCGATCCGAAATCCGCATGGTGGAAATTCTGATGCGCAACAAACTGCCCCTTATCATCTGCCTGATATCCGGTCTAATAATGTTTTTGCAATATTTTTCAAAGCATCCGGTGTCAAGAGCGGTGTACAGCAGTATTCTCGATTGGTGGCAAATAATTTTCGCCTTTACTCTTTTGGTAGGTGCGGCCGCTTTTGTCAAAGTCAGTTTAAAAGGATTACAGAAAAAGGGGGAGGGTAAGTACAAGGCAATTGCGCTTGCCGGTGTTGTGGTCATGCCGATTTTGGCTATAATTGGCGGCAATAAATTGGGTTCGCCCTTTTTATGGGTTTTCGAAAATATTCAGGCCCCTATGCAATCAACCGTATTCTCACTCTTGGCATTTTTCGTAGCCTCGGCCGCATATAGAGGTTTTCGCGCTCGTACAATTCCTGCCGCCATTTTGCTTATATCCGCCCTTTTTGTTCTTTTGGGGCGTATCCCCATATCAGAATATTTTTCCGAATGGTTTACTCGAATTATGTTTTGGATTCAGGATTATCCATCGATGGCCGCACGGCGGGCGATATTGATCGGAATCGGTCTTGGTTCTTTGACTACGGCCATGAGAGTAATTTTGGGCATTGAAAGAACCTATATGAGGGGCGAATAATGAGAAGCCAGAAAACAAGATGGCTTATATATGGTCTGCTTTTTATCGCCATAATTATCTCCTATAGTATTACAATTCAGCTTAAAGTCACGCCATCGCCATTTGTCAAAAAGACATTCGAGTATATGGAACATTTGCCGCCTCAATCAGTAATAATTATATCTTTTGACCACGAGGCATCCTCATTGCCCGAAATTAAACCGATTGCCCAGATAATGCTCCGTCACGTCTTTCGGCAAAATATAAGAGTTATCGGTATGTCGCTCTTTGCCGAGGGGACCGCCATAGGTTACGATATGCTGACCAAAGCGGCGCGAGAATTTGGCAAAACCTATGGAGAGGATTATCTCTTTCTCGGATTTAAGCCACAGTATATATCTGCTATTCTTGGCATGGGAGAATCAATTAGGAGGATATTTCCCGAAGATTATCTGGGGAATAGAGTTGATTCAATTCCATTGATGAAAAATATTGATAACTACAATAGTATCGCTATGGTTATCTCCATTGCCGATGGTGATCGGGCGGTGCAATGGATAGAATATGCCGGTGCCAGATATGATCAAAAGGTGATTGCGGGACTTACTGCGGCAATGATCACGACCTATGATCCATATTTAAATTCAGGTCAGCTATACTCCCTTGTGGGCGGGTTGCGTGGAGCGGCGGAATATGAGAGCCTATATGGAAAATTGGGAGGAGGCAATAGGGGACTCCTGGCCCAAAGCGTCGCCCATTTTTTCATTATCATTTTGATTATAGTAGGGAATATTATTTATTTTAAAAACCGTATGCAATCGAAGGGAATGAAATAAGTGGAAATCGGGGCGATTATCGCCGGCTTGCTCACCTTGGCCATATATTCGTTTCTGTACAAGGATAATCCCGTTTACAAGGCGGCAGAATCATTATTGATAGGTTTATCAATCGGGTATGCTCTGGTTATTTTTTGGCAAAGTACCATCGTTGATTTACTTGTCAAGCCGCTATTTGGCGAAGGAAAATTGATACTCGCTATGCCTTTCGTTTTGGGATTATTGATGTTCAGCCGTTTCTCGCAGAAGACATCATGGCTATCCCGAATCCCAATTGCCTTTATGATCGGCGCCGGTGCCGGCGTATCAATTCCGGCTATGCTCTATGCTCGCACCCTCAAACAGGTATCGGCCTCAGTGGCTCCTCTTTTCAATGAAAGCGGGGCATTAAATCTATCTGAAATGGTGATAGTGATTGGTTTGATATCCACTTTATCATATTTTTATTTCAGCCGTAAAAATGAAGGAGCAATTGGAAAAGTGGCCAAGGTTGGGACATATTTTTTGATGATTTTCTTTGGCGCCACTTTTGGATATACCGTTATGTCACGTCTTTCCACTTTGATCGGGAGAGTCGAATTTCTCTTAACTGATTTTCTGCATGTCATAAAATGACCTGTCCCAAGTGCAAAATTAAGATGGAAGAGTTTAAACGAAGCTTTCATAAGAAACGAAAATGGGTTTGCCGCAAATGCGGCCGGGTTCGCTTTCAGCAATTGGTAAAAAAGTAATATAATCAGCAAAAGCGAATAAGACTTGACCTTATTACAAAGCAATAGGTTTGAATTACTTTTCAACGCTTTCTATGGCGGCAATGGTTATCGGGCAAAAGGCGGATGACCTTATATTACCAATGAAAATCAGCTTTTTTCTATCCTCGAAAAGGCCCAAGCGGCGAGCCGACGGGCTTCACGGAAACGGGTCTGGGGGCCGGGCGCTCCCAATACTACAACGGTTACCTTCTTACCTTTTTCATCCTCGATAATGGTGGTAAGGCAATAAGCTGATTCAGAAATATATCCGGTCTTTCCTGCCAATATTTTATATTTGGAAAAAACCAGCTTATTGGTATTGACGATATTTTTTATTTTTTTGCGATTGGTCAAGGAAAAGGAATACTGCTGAAGACTGGTTATCCTGGTAATTTCCTGATAAAGCATTGCATGATTAATCAACTTGGCGCAATCGGCGGCGGTAGAACGGTTGCGGTCATCAAGGCCGGTTGGTTCATACATAACCGTATTTTCCAATCCGATATTGTGAATTTTCTCATTCACTTTTACGACAAAATTATCAATAGTTCCCCCCATAAAACGCGCCAAAGCCCGGGTGGCACGGTTATCAGAACGGATTAAAGAAGCGTGTAACATGTCTCGAACGGTTGCCTGATCGCCGGTTCTGAAAATTGACCGTGATGACCCAAAACTATCTTCTGCGGAGATAGATATAATCGAATCCGGCTGGTAGTTGTCCAGAACTACCATGGCAGTTATAAGCTTTGATATTGAGGCAATCGGCACAATATTATCCGCATTATAACAGTATAGGACTTCATGAGATTCATTATCTATGGCAATGGCCGATTTTAGATTAAGACGGATACCATTACATAAATTACTATCCGGTAATTCGAATTCAAAAGCCTTTCGGTTTTCAATTTCGCCAATCAACCTTAGCGCTGATTCGGTAGAAACAAAATTATGAAAAACGACAAAAATAGCCGCAAGCCCCACAACTGTCAATAAAACCAATTTAAATTTCATAGATGTCAAAAGCCTCTTCATTCTTAGTATTTGATCCATCTTAATATTTCCGGCAAAGTTGGACGCTTGCCATACATTAATATTCCTACTCTAAATATTTTTGAAGTCAGCCAGATAATCAGCGCAATTGCCAATGCCGTGAGAATAATCCCCAATGTGGCCTCAAGAACAATGGAGTTGGCGAATGAAAAGGTTTCCGCTCCGATGACATTGAGCCTGAGAATCATCAGAGTCGGGGTAAAAATCGGTATAAGAGACAGAACGGTTACGACGGTGGAATCCGGCTCCTGAATGACATACATGCCGATAATCAGCGGCAGGATCATGGACATGGTTACCGGGAAAATGAAATTTTGAGCTTCTTTGTCGGTATTGCATATCGAACCGATCAGAGCAAAAAGAGTGGAAAACATTATATATCCGAGAATCAAGTACACTAAGAAAAAGAAAATGATAACCGGATTGAAAATCGCGCCCATAATGTCGGCGCTGATATCAAGCGTTCCACGATAAGAATAAATCGCCAGACCGATTGCCAACCAGATGCCTACTTGTGTCAGAGTGGCCAGACCGAGACCTATAATTTTGCCCGCCATGAACTGAAATGGCGATACTGAAGAGACCATTATTTCGATGATCCTTGAATTCTTTTCTTCTATGACCGACCGCATCAGAGTCTGCCCATATCCCAGAGCGGTCATGAATATTATCATCACAAAGACCATTCCGGTTAGGAATACCGTACCGAAATCTCGCGATTTTCCTCCGGGCGATTGTTCCTTTAATTCAATCCGTCTGGTAAGATTCAGAACGGAATCAATCCCCAAATTTATCTGTGATTTTTGAAGCCGAATTCCGGATAGAATATCGGAAATTCTTCTCTCAAAACGATTATTGGTGCTGATACTAAACGACCTGCCAACAAGGACCACAGAATCGTTTTGTTCCACGGCTTTGTTGATAACCAGATAGCTCTTGAGTTTTTTGGCCGAAATAAGAGAGTCAAGTTCTTTTCTCAGATTTGAAATTCCAGTCGAATCGTCGGGTCGAGGAGTATAGATATTTGCAATATCGTATGCCGGAGAGCTATCATCGAGTTTGTACCGCTTTAATGTCTCTTCAAACTTCTTCCCTATCCCCTGCCCATCGAGGTCAATTATGGTCAGTTTGTCCGTCTCGGCAGACTTCTTCATGGCCAATAAGGAGGGGATAACAGTGACGCCAACCATAAAAATGGGGGTGAGAAATATTCCGATCAGAAAGGATTTCTTTTTCACAACCTGAGCATATTCACGGCTGATGAGAATCCAGAGTTTTTTCATTTCTTATTCCCCCAGATGAATTCTTCCGGCTTGGCTCTGGCGACTTCGATAAATATATCATAGAGGGAAGGTTCCATAAGTTCAAACCGCTTGATATTGACTTTCTCCGTAAGCTGTCTCAGAATCATTCGGATATCGGCTTTAGAGGCGACTTTAAGTTCTATATAATTATTGAATTCGGTAATGGAATCGATCCCTGGAATATCTCTGGCAAACGCCGCATCACCTTCCAATTCGACCTGTATGGAGTTTTTCCCGAATCCGGCCTTTATCTCTGATAGATGACCGTCGAGAACTTTCTTCCCCTGATTGATGAGGCAAATATAATCGCACAACTTCTCCGCCTGTTCCATGACATGCGTGGAAAATAATATGGTGGTGCCGCGGCGCTTTTCCTCAAGAAGGATATCTTTGATCAGCTCGATATTAATCGGGTCGAGCCCTGAGAATAACTCGTCAAGGATAATAATTTCCGGCTCATGCAACAGAGTCGTAATAAACTGCAGTTTTTGTTGCATCCCCTTGGAGAGCTCTTCAACTTTCTTAAGCTTATACTCCGAAAGCGACATTTTGGCAAGCCAATTATCAATGGCTTGGTTGATTTTCTGTTTAGGGTAATCTTTTATTTCAGCCAAATAAGTAATTACCTCAGCAAGAGTCATTTTTTTATAGAGACCACGCTCTTCGGGAAGATATCCAACCCGATTTTTGAAATTGCTGTCGGCCTTTTTGCCCTCAACCAAAATGGATCCGGTGTCAGGGGCTATTATATCCATAATCATTCTGATAGTGGTGGTCTTGCCGGCGCCATTAGGGCCTAAAATGCCGTAAATGGAACCTTTTGGCACAGAAAGGGATAGGCTATCAACAGCTACCTTGCCATCGTAGGCCTTGCTTATGTTGTCAATCTTCAAATATTCGCTCATAATTCTACTCAAAATTCTAATAAATGCTAAAGAAAGTTGAGGTCAACAAAAAAATCACAATTTAAGCATTTCAATCATCTCGCGGGCATTTCTTACGGCCTGACCCAAATGACAATTATTGAAAAAGATGAAAACTTTTTTCGCCTTGCCTTCAAGTTTGGCTATACGTTCTTTCCATTGCTCAAGTTCTTCGCGGCTATAATTATAATCGTACCGCAAAGGGCCGCCATTCCACCATTGTTCTGAATTGCGCCCATGAAGGCGAATATAGGCAGTGTCAATTGTATTAAAGCAATCCGGCTTAAGAAGACCCGGCAGTTGGGGCTCATCAACAGCCACATAGCCAATATTGGATTGCCGCAGGACATCATAAACAGTTCGATTCACCCAACCAT
>JAGVEJ010000223.1 GCA_020058225.1 Candidatus Zixiibacteriota bacterium
GATGAGTTATCAGTCACGCTTGGGGGACTGACAAGACAACAATTTGCGGCTCTATGTCGGTGCGATTATATATTGGATGTCATATAGAAAATGATATAACATTGCAATACGGAGACACTACCAGAAGTTAAATCTTCCAGCGGAGGATAGGTTGATAGAAATGTATTGAGCAATGTAGGTCAAAACTGACCGGCATTTCGAAATCCGCCGCAATCGGAGATGAGAATTTGAAAATATTATCTAATCAGGATTATTTTGCCGTTGTATTCGCTATCTTTCAAATACCAGAGATAGGCGCCAGCGCCCACCGGATAACCGGAATCATTGGTGCCATCCCAAGCAAGTTCACCGCCTATTATATTATTCCAATGACGAATAGCATTTCCAGAAACTGACGTAATAATTAAATTGGAGCTTTTGGGGAGTTCTGTAAAAATAATCTGATGATCGCGAACCGGCTTGAAAGGGTTCGGATAAGCATGCACCAGAGGTTCAACCACGAATGAATATATGTCGCTATATTCATACTCGTTGGCTCTGGCTCTCCAAAAATATGTTTGATTGGGGTTTAACCTTGCATCAACCTTCCATGAGGTCATTTTTCCGGGCTCTTGCGGTATCGGCGGCGATGCCGCCGCCGGCACAATGAAATTTGAATCCAGAGAAACCTCAAAGTGATAATTATTCGACTCAGAATTGATGTTCTTCACCGATAATTTCGGATGGGCGCTGTTAATAGTACTCCTGTCAGATGGCGACACAATCGCCGCCTGATAATCATCAATATCAAGAGTTAAGTCAACCTGTGCTTTTGCGGAAACGGCATTGGAAATATCGGAGAAATTCGGCACTTCATCGGCGGCTTTTATGGCAAAATAATATCTCTGCCCGGGCGTCAATCCACCAATAGTCAAAGATTGCGTTGTCCCGGGTTGTCCCGGATCGGGCGCATTACTGTATTTTGTGGCAATATTCCAATTGGATTCAGAAATCAGATTTTTATAATACTTTATTTCATACGATTCTGCCGAACCGATTATGCTGTCATCGCCCGGGGCAGTCCAAACAAGGACAACTTCCCCTTCACTTAATCCGGTGGCCGCCCCAAGATTATCTATCTTTTCGGGCGGAATAGTATCCGCCGGAGTCCCCCCGCCATCTGTGTTGCTAAGCACAATTGTGGGGTAAGTTGAAGTTGAAGTCATTGCATAGGATAAAATCGTGCTGTCAGATCCCATTTTGGCCTTAATGGAAAAATTATTAAAATTCATAGAATCGGTTGTCGTGCGTGATTCCCACCAGTAGATCACGGGGCGGGCTGAATCCAGATAACCCGTAATATTGGTGAGCCCGGAAAGCACCAGTTGACCATAATTGTTGGTGACAGAAACCGAGGCAGACTGTACCGCTAAACCATTGCGCCCTCTAATATAGACATTGAATAATCTTTGTAACCCCAACTCAAGGGTTCCTGTGGTGGTTGTTGAAAATATTATATTTGTATCTGATGCCCCATTCTCAAAAACACCATCACGAATGGCATTATCACTGCAATCCCAATTATTATTCAAATGTCCAACAACAGTTGTCTGCGGATTATATGTGGGTGATAAAAATCTAAAAGTATCGCCAATCATGGTAATGCCCGCCGCACCATCAGTATTAACTTCCCCAAATTTAGCAATGATATTAGTGCTTTGAATTTTGTTATACCTGAAAATCAAAGTTGTATCCGGCACAGTGACGGCGTCAAAACAAACGCCATAAGCCGTAACGCCGGTTGTTAGCGCCGTGCACTTAAACAGGTTATTTTCAATCTTATTGTGAGATATTATTTCTCTACTCAAGTCGCCAAAGGTATATCGCAACGCCGATATAGCCTTCGCATAAGCATCAGTATTTATATCATTATCGCCGGTATTTATAACCGTATTATTATAAATATGCTGATATATCCCATCATTCCTGATTCTTAAGGCATGATTCTCTACATTGTTTTCAGCATATTCAGAATTTGGCCCTTCATTAACATTTATATAATTATGATGAATAAGAACATTTGTGGACGATGTCCCTACAGACCCCTCCACAAGTATTCCCCTGCCGCCGTTATAATTTGTTCCACTGGTTATTACATTATTATATACTTCACTCCCTGGGCCGGCAAACTGAATGGCAATACCATAAGGGTTAGCAGAAGATTGACAAGTTGAACCCCATCCCGGATAGGTAAAATTTCTTGAATCAACCATAAGAGTGCAATCATAAATCTTGAAAATTCCATATTCGCCATAGTCACCACCATCAAGGCGGATTCCCATGTGGGGAATGCTATCCATTCTTAGACCATGAATCTTTTGACAATAAGAAAATCCACTATCAGAAGCAAATTGGGCATCATAGGTTTGACTAAAACCCATAATTAAAGCATCCATTTGGCAACGGCTTCTAAAATAGTTGACTAAACTTGTGTAATGTCCACCTGAAAATTCGATATTATAACCAGTAGCCCCAACAACACATTTCCCATTATAGCCGTCAGCCATCATGTTTACATTGATAACCTTAAGGTCATCTACAATTAGATTTAGGCAGGTATTATCTCGGACAATAGAAGTGTCTGATGACCTACTATGCGCCGGTTTATGAAGAATAGTCCCATTTTGAATAATAATATATCTTGGACGCCGAGTAGATGACCCGCCAGTAATCCTTACCCCATACAAACTATTGCCATCATTAGTCCCAAAATTAATTGTATCACCTCCCATATCAATAAGCCAATAGCGAGGCGGATTTCCATCAATACTCCCATTAAGAACTAATCCTCCAACTGTTGAGGTAAGATTTCCAGAGAGATTTATAGTATCCCATAAATCAGCAGAATGTTCGGACTGATATACCGTATCAGGCAGAGAGGTCACCACATGTTGTCCTGCCAATAATAAACTTGGCGCCATTCCCATAATGACAATAGCAATCAAAACGGGTAAACTTAATAACGATATTTTGACATTCAGAATTCTATTCATCTAAGCCTCCTGACTTGGCAAACCGTTCTGCCTCATCCAATTATTTTATAATTATATAATCGGCTAAACCTCTATTAATCCATACAGATGACCGTTTGCAGTAAAACCAAATGCTATACAACTTAAGAAATTAACGCATACACTTTTCAATAGCCATAAAAATATATTCAAAATATAAAATGATCAAAAATTGTGCCGACCGGGAATGAATTGTGTAATGCTAACATGTTGAAAACTATGCAATTATCTTGATTGAATCAACTATACAAAACCATTATGAAGTATTTTTGAGTCAGATATGCTCAAATTTTTCTTTGGGCAACGTTAACTTGGTAAATAATAAGAAGTTATCGTGATGAATAAAATTTGAACAGATCCCAATAATGAACATTTTTTTTCTTATAAATCTTGAAGGCGTCTATTGAACAAAGGATTGGAATTATAGTGGTTTTGACATCCTTTATCGTTGTGCCAGCTTAGAAATTAATTATGAAATTCGTATTCCGCCGATGGGAGTTTGCGAATGGGATTGTTCTGCAAACCATTCTACGGTTTTTTTTAGGCCGCTCGGGAAATCGATTTTGGGTTGAAAATTCATATCCTGACTTGCGCGACTTATATCGGCATAAGAATGAACTATATCGCCACGACGGGGAGGATCATAAATCGGCCCAATATCGGTTCCAATTATTTTTTGGAGCATTTTCATCAGCTCGTTAAGAGTATATTGGCCGCCAACCGCAATATTAAAAAACTTACCGGCGGCGTTATCAGAAGTTGCCGCAAGGATGTTGGCTTCAACCGCATTGGCTATATAGGTAAAATCTCGGGATTGCTCTCCATCTCCGAAAATGATTGGGCTTTTGCCGGTCAATAGGGCATTGATAAATTTTGGGATAACAGCGGCATATTCCGATTTAGGGTCTTGCCGAGGGCCAAAAATATTGAAATATCTTAGGGCTACGGTTTCAATGCCATATAATTCAAAAAATACTTTGCAATATTTCTCGCCTGCTAATTTGGTTACGGCATAGGGCGAAAGAGGGTCAGGCATCATATCTTCCCTTTTTGGTAAAGTCGGAGTATCTCCATAAATTGAAGAAGATGAAGCAAATACAAACCGGCGCACACCGGCCTGTTTGGAGGCTTCCAGAAGATTAACGGTGCCGGTGATATTGACATTATTGGAAGTTAAGGGATTTTTTATTGAACGCGGCACTGATGGCAGAGCGGCTTGATGAAGCACACAATCGACTCCCTCAACAGCCTCGCGAACAGTCCAAAAATCGCGGATATCGCCTTCAATTACTTCTATTGCTTGTTCAATTCCGGCGAGATTTATTTGGCGCCCAGTGGAAAAATTATCGAGAATTCTGACCTCTTCTCCCCGTTTTACCAATTCATGCGCAATATTACTGCCTATAAATCCACTACCGCCTGTAATCAAATATCGCATAAATATCCTTTATTTGCCAGTGTTGTCCTTTCTGATAATATCGGCCAAACAGAAATATTCTACGCCGCTATCTCAAAAAAAGCTTGGGATTATTCTGATAGATGCGGTCAGCATTTTCCCAATCATCAGGGCGGCCAATATCAAGCCATTTACCATCATGATGATAAACCGCCGGATTTCGCCCTTGCTTTATTAGTTTATGCACCAAATGGGGAAAGTCAAACCTTCTATTTGGAATAAGCGGCAAAATTTCCCGATTGAAAGCATATATTCCCATTGAAACCAAATATCCTATTGACGGCTTTTCGATATAATCGGCAATTTTTTTGCCTTTTTCGATAACAACTCCAAAATCGACATTAACTGTTCGCTTAAAAACTGCGACAGTAACAGGAGCCTTGGTATTATTATGATAATCAATGAATTTATCAAAGGGAAGGTCTGTCAACAGGTCACCATTGAGAACCAAGAAAGATTTGTCCAAATCATCTATTATTTTTAGGGGCCCGGCCGTTCCAAGCGGTTTATTTTCAAGGGAATATCTTATTTTTAGGCCAAATTGTTTACCATCCCCAAGAATAATTTTCATCAATTCCCCCTGATATCCGACAGCCATGATAATATCTTTTATTTCAGCTTTGGCGAGTTGCCTCAATAAGATTTCAACTATGGGAACATCTCCCACCGGCCAGAGCGGTTTGGGGAGAATTTTGGTGTAAGGCAGAAGCCTTCTCCCCTGCCCACCCGCCAAAATGACAGCCTGTTTTATTTTCCCTTGAGGCCGGTTCAAAGCTGATAATCCTCTTTTTTATAGAAAGGCATATTTTTTTCGAAAAAGGCAACAGTCTCTTTCAAGCCGGATTTGATGTCATATTGGAGCTTATATCCGATTAATTTGGCGGCAAGGGAATTGTCACCCCTTAGCCGGAGAACCTCGGATTTGGCGGGACGGATTCTTTTTTTGTCGGTCTTTATTTCCAGTTTTTTGCCAAGAATATTGGCAATAAAGTCAACCATTTCCTCGATAGAATAATCTTTGCCGGTGGAAATATTAAACATCCTCCCAATGGTTTTATCGCTACTGCAAGCCAAAATCATGCCATTAATAATATCACAAACAAAATTCATATCGCGTCGGGTATCAATATTTCCAAGTTTTATAGTTTTTCCGGATAGGGCCTGCAGAATAATAGTCGGGATGATGGCTCTGGCCGATTGACGCGGTCCATAGCAATTGAAGGGCCTGACAATAACGGTGGGAAGGGCAAAGCTGAGGTGAAATGACTCAACCATTTTATCCGCCGCAATCTTCGAGGCGGAATATGGGGATTGCGCCACCTGCGGGTGTTTTTCATCGATAGGGACATATTGCGCCGTGCCATAAACTTCGCTGGTAGAGACATGGAGGAATTTCTTTACGCCATACGTGCGAGCCGCCTGAAGCATATTGGCAGTTCCCAAAGCATTGACCATCAAAAAATCTCTGGGAGCAATATAAGAAAATGGTATGGCTATCTGGGCGGCGAGATGGAAAATGTAGTCAATACCGTTGGCGGCGCTTAGACATATATCTGGGTCGCGGATATCGCCATAAATAATCTTTATTTTTCCCCTCAGAGATTCGGAAAATGTTTCAATCCAGCCAACCTTGCCAGAGGATGTATATCTTACCAAGGCCGTTACCTTTGCGCCATTATTGACCAAGCGCTCAACGAGATGAGAGCCAATAAATCCACCGGCGCCGGTGACAAGGATTTTTTTATTTTTGGACAAAATCATATTCTATTAAGCCAATATATAATCAATATACCCACATAATCAATTAAATTCCATAAAGTTAATTGTCAGGGAAAGTGGACTCTGTTTTTATCTTGCTATCAAATTTCTCCAATTTTAGATTGAAGCAAATTATTTAATCCATGGAAAGGAAATGTTATGTCGGATTTTGATTATATCTCAGCACGGCAAATTCTTGATTCCCGTGGCACCCCAACAGTGGAAGTTGATGTGGTGTTGGCCGATGGGTCTCTGGGCCGTGCCGCCGTGCCATCGGGAGCCTCAACCGGTTCTCACGAAGCTGTGGAATTACGCGATGATGATGCTAAACTTTATTTTGGCAAATCGGTCATAAGGGCAGTCAAAAATGTCAATGAAATTATAGCTCCGGCGTTACTGAAAAGTAATGCCGATCCATACGATCAGGTAGCGCTCGATAATTTTTTAATTAAGCTGGACGGAACCGAAAATAAATCCAAGCTCGGCGCCAATGCTATCCTTGGTGTATCATTGGCCACGGCCAAAGCGGCGGCGCAGTCGGTCGGGAGATATTTGTATGAATACATCGGCGGAAGTAACTGCAAGCTTCTACCGGTGCCAATGATGAATATCCTGAACGGCGGGAAACATGCCGACAACAATGTCGATTTGCAGGAATTCATGATTATGCCGGTCGGGGCTAATTCGTTTTCGAAAGCATTGCAAATGGGAGCCGAGGTTTTTGGGCATCTTAAAAAGGTATTGAAGGCCAAGGGGCTAAATACAGCCGTCGGCGATGAAGGAGGATTTGCGCCGGATTTGAAATCGAACGAAGAAGCGCTTGAGGTAATAATGGAAGCGGTAAAAAATTCGGGCTATAAGGCCGGAAAGGATATCCTTCTGGCGCTTGATCCGGCCTCATCGGAATTTTATGATGCCAAAAAGAAAATATATAATCTCAAGGGTGAGGGTAAAAAGCTAACCTCGGAGCAAATGATAGAATTTTATGCCACACTGGTTGGAAAATATCCGATTATATCGATTGAAGATGGCTTGGCCGAAGATGATTGGGATGGTTGGAAGTTATTGACGGAAAAACTGGGAAAATCGGTTCAATTGGTGGGCGATGATTTGTATGTCACCAATCCCAAGAGATTAGCAAGAGGTATCAAGGAAAAAGCCACCAATTCAATTTTGATAAAGCTCAATCAGATTGGTACCTTGACGGAGACATTAGATGCCATTGAAATGGCCAAGAAGGCCGGATTCACAGCCATTGTGTCGCATCGGAGCGGCGAGACCGAGGACAGCACCATAGCTGATGTTGTTGTGGCAACCGGCGCTGGACAAATAAAGACCGGCTCGATGTGCCGCACAGATAGAATCTGCAAATATAATCAGCTGTTGCGAATTGAGGAGTCAATCGGCTTGGAGGCTCAATACATTGGAAAAGAAGTGTTTTACAATTTGAAAGCATAGAGTTTAATAGACAATGATTATTGAATGGGACAACCTCATTATCGTGGGCGGTTCGCCGTGGCGAGTCCACATCTGCCCTAAGTTATTTTTCAAGCGCCGGCAGGAGGGACGAGGCTATCTTATAAGTAGGTCGAGCCTCTTGTTGAAAACCCGGCCTTGACGGGCCGGCTCGACACTGCGTCGAAATCCGCCTGTGTGTAATTCTTCACAGTTTCGGTAACAATATTTTATAATGTTGGCAACCAGGAAAGGATGCTGTTACCGATGCAGAAGAGTATAAAGCAGATTCTGACC
>JAGVEJ010000213.1 GCA_020058225.1 Candidatus Zixiibacteriota bacterium
AAAATATTCTGAAAAATTAATGGCTTTTAGAATTAGGGAATTTATAGATTCCGTTATATGATAAGCGTTAAATCATTGTAATTTGGATAAGGCAATTTTTGACATGGAAGTTATAATAATTGCTCTGACATTATTAATTATTGCCATCATGTTTTTTTCTCCCCGTCTGAGGGTGTGGATTCCTGTGGTTTTATTGCCAATAATTTGGTATCTGCCTCGCCAGACGGCGCCTGGGGGATTGCTGGAAAATTACCTGATTGTCAGATGGCTAACCTTTATAATAATTCCGTTTTTATTTATTCTGCAATTTTTAAGAAATATCTACTTTCTAAAATCATTTAAGCTCACCAATATATTTTTACCATTGATGGCCTTTATTTGTATTTCCATTTTTTCGGTTATCTATAATAAACAGGACTTTTTTCCTGCAGTAGGCGGGATACTTCAATACGTAAGATACCCTTTATTATTTATGGCGCTGATTAATATGGAAATCTCTTCAAATGTCATGGAGCTTTTTCTTAAGCTGTTTTTTATTCTAATCATCATTCAAATTCCCGAATGCCTATATCGCTATTTTGTACTCGGAATTAGTTGGGATTATCTTTCATGGTCGCTTGGACCATGGGGGACTTTCGATTTGGGTATATATATGCTTTATGCTACCGCTTTACTGATAGGAATCGCAATGATTAAGCATTTTAGAATATGGCATATCGTAGTTATAGCCTGTTTTTTTGCCCTCGCGATCTTTGGGGAAATTAAAGCCTTTCTGTTTGCCGCGCCAATAGTGGCCATAATTGTAATTCTCGTTGTAATATGGAAGGTTCAGAGAAAACGAATAATCTTGGCTTTTTCCATTATATCGCTTTTGTTAATTTTCATATTTGCTTCATATTCATTATGGCAATCTGTTTATTCCGAGGAGTCTAATATTTTGGCCATGAATTTAGGCCGATTAGATGAAGGCCGCTCAATCGATCGAGTCAATGCGATGTCATTGGCATGGGAATATTTAATTAGAGATCCGATGGTTTTCTTTTTTGGGTATGGACCAGGTAGCTCATTTAGCGGCGCCTTTTTTGCGGATGGAGGAATATTGGCCGAAATTCCGATGGCTTATAAAAATCAGTTTGTATCAATGTTTAGCGATTCCGGGGCTATGGGAATAATATTTTATTATTTAATGATATTTATGATTCCTTTCTCTATTATAAAGAAAGGATGGTCTTCGCAGAATGATAATATTGTAATTATCTCTATGGCTCTATCGGGAATATGGTTTTTCTATGCCTTTTTGGGACCATTTTATGATCTGATTTGGCGCCACGATTCCCCCAATTTCATCTTCTATTTTTTTGTAGCCGCAATCTACATATATACAATGAAAGATAAAACCAAAACCAACAAATTGACAACATCCCCCGGAATCTGATATGCCCTGCAATTTTTGCCATGACCCTGAAGCGGATGTTCTTTACAATGTCAGAGAACAAATCACAGGGGAACAGAAGGAATTTGCAGTTCTTAAATGCCGCAATTGTGGGCTTGCCTTTACCGAGCCCCAACCTTCTATCAGCGAAATCGGTAAATATTATCCCGAAGAATCTTACTACTCTTTTCAACCGGCGGATTATAACACGCTCAAAGAAAAGTTACGCACAATCTGCCTTGAAGAAGCAGGCGGATATCCGCATAAAAACGGAAACGATTTCTTTTCCCGCGTAATTCGTAAGACAATTTTCATGTTATTTGGCAACCATATCAGTGTGGTCATACCGTATATCAAAAATGGCAAAGTATTGGATGTCGGTTGCGGCTCAGGCAAGCTTTTATATTGGCTTAACCTGCATGGATGGGATACTTACGGAGTGGAATTGTCTTCAAAAGCCGCCGAATGCGCGGCCAAAAAGGGATTGAATATATTTAATGGCGAGTTGGCTGAGGCGAAGTATCCCGATAATTATTTTGATTTTGTTATTGTTAATCAAGTGTTGGAGCATCTGCATGATCCGATGAGCCTATTGGTTGAAACCAATCGAATATTAAAAGCCGGCGGCCAATTATTGATCGGAGTGCCCAATTTGGAATCGTACGAAAGCCGGATTTTTGGAATGTATTGGAGCCACTTGGATATACCGCGTCATTTGCATCATTTTTCATTTCCTATCTTAGAAGTAATACTCCAGAGCACAGGTTTTGACATAGAAAGAGTAATTGGCAAGACATTTTTTATTCCATATTCCAATAAATTGAGTTTGCGACAGCTGATAATGCATGAAAATATAATCAATTCTGCAATTGCCGCCATTCGAGTATATCTATTGAAATTTCCGGCCTATTTATTATATAAACCTAAATATAAATTTGGGCAGTTTATAACTATATATGCAACCAAACGGGTTGAGTTGGATAACCCGCGATGAAAATAGTTATCGTCAATAAATTTCTTTATCCTCGCGGCGGAGATGCAATTTGTGCGCTTGAAACCGGAAGACTTTTGTCTTCCAAAGGGCATGAAGTTATTTTTTGGGGTATGCATCATCCATCCAACCCGGATTATCCCTATGCCGAGCATTTTGCAGATAATATTGATTATGATGCCGGATTGAGTCTATTTAAGAAATTATCCGCGGCCGGCAGAATTCTATATTCATTTGAAGCCAAGAATAATTTTGCAGGATTGTTGAAAATAATAAAGCCTGATATGGTTCACTTGCATAATTATGCGCACCAGATATCGCCTTCCATTCTACATGCAATGCGCAATATGAATATTCCATCTATCATGACATTGCATGATTTCAAGTTGGTTTGCCCGGTATATACGATGATGCTGAATGACGCTCCCTGTGATAAATGCAACGGGGGAAGTTTTTATCATTGCCTGATTAATAAATGCGTCAAGAAGTCGTATTCCAGAAGCTTGATAAATACAATTGAAATGTATCTTCATCATCGGGTGATGCATATATATGATAATATCAGCTGTTTTATATCGCCGAGCATATTTCTAAAGAACAAAATGCATGAAATGGGATTTGATAGAGAGATATTTCATCTTCCCAATTTCATTAATTTGGATGAATACCAACCGAATTATAATTGGAATGATAAATCTATCGTATATTTTGGGAGGTTGTCGCAGGAAAAGGGATTGATGACCCTTGTTAGGGCAATGGGCGATGCAAGAAATGTTACTCTCAATATAATCGGCGACGGTCCGATGAGGAATGAATTGATGTTGTGGACAAATAAAGCCGAATCAAGGAATATTAATTTTATCGGATATAAATCCGGTGAGGAATTAAAGGATGAAATACGAAAGGCGATGTTTGTAGTGCATCCGTCGGAATGCAATGAGAATTTTCCGCGTTCGATACTTGAGGCTTTTGCCTTGGGCAAACCGGTTATCGGCGCTGATATAGGGGGAATACCGGAGCTGGTGAAAGATGGAGTGACCGGATATCTTTTTAAGGCGGCGGATGTATCGGATTTAACAAGTCGAATAAATATGCTATCCAGAGACGAAGCCACAATTATGGAAATGGGGCGAGAGGCGCGCAATCTTGTTGAGGAGGAATATGGCGCAGAGCAACATTATGATAAATTGATGACGATTTATCATGCGGTAATAAAAGGATAGGAAATTATGAACGGATGTGTAATAGTTACATATAGATGCAATGCGAAATGCCACATGTGCAACATTTGGGAGAATCCATCACAGCCTGATAATGAAATCACGCCCGATATTGCCGCTAAATTGCCATCCGGACTTGGACGAATCAATCTCACCGGCGGAGAGCCATTCTTGCGTGATGATGTCGGTGAATTTGTTAAAATACTCCGCAAAAAGGCAAAACTGGTGGAGATAAGCACCAACGGATATTATACCGAAAAAATAATTGATATAGCGCAGAAATTTCCCAAGGACGTTATGTTTCGTATCAGCATCGAGGGATTACCGCATCTTAATGATAAATTGCGCGGCCTAAAAAATGGTTTTGATCATGCCCTAAGAACTGTCCTCGAATTGAGGAAGACCGGCGTGAAGGATTATGGGTTCAGCATAGTTATCTGCGACAAGAATGCTCTGGACCTATTGGCAGTATATGATCTCTGCAGTCAGCTTGGCGTGGAATTTGGCAACTCCACCATGCACAATTCATGGTATTTTCATAAGCATGATAATAGAATATCCGATGTTAAATTGGCGGCCAAAGTGGAAAGGGAATTTATTAGAGCCCTTTTGCAATCGCGAAGAGATAGCTATGGAATGCGGATTAAAGATTGGCTCCGGGCCTATTTTAATTTAAATATATTAAAATACCTTGAAGGGCGGGGGAATATTATGACATCATGCACGGCCGGATCTGACCTTTTTTTTCTTGATCCATACGGGAATATTCTTCCCTGCAATGGCTCAGAGAACCCATGGATTATGGGCAATCTGAAAGAACGTAATTGGAATGAAATCTGGAATGGACCGCAGGCGCAAATGATAAGGGAGAAGGTGGCATGGTGCGATCGCTCCTGCGCTTTTATCGGCACGGCTCGTTTTGATATGAGAAGGCATCCATGGCGGCCATTATCGTGGATAGTAATAAATAAATTGCGTCTTGCCATTGGGCGAGACATAATATATTATTAAAGCACTTATGAGAATTGCGGTTGTAGGCACCAGAGGATTTCCTAACGTTCAGGGAGGCGTGGAAGCGCACTGTCAGCATCTATATCCGCGACTTGTTCAATTGGGATGTGAAATAATCGTATTCACCCGCCGACAGTATGTGGATGCGCAATTGATGGGGTACAAAGGTGTAAAGTTGGCGCCTATACGCACAATTAGAATTAAGTCCCTCGAAAATGTGGTGCATACTTTTTTTGCCATATTGAAGGCATATAGGCATAAGCCGGATATAATTCATTTTCAGGCAATCGGTGCGGCGTCCCTTATTCCATTGGCGAAACTATTTGGAATGAAAGTCCTCCTGACCACTCATGGCTCAAATTATAAACATCGCAAGTGGGGATATTTCGGCAAAGCTATCCTAAAAATTTCGGAATATCTCGGCGTCACATATTCCGATGCAATTATTTCCATATCAAAAACCATCGCTGGTGAAATTAAACAAAAATATCGAAAAGACTCCTATATAATACCTAACGGCGCAGAAATTACTGACTCCGTCAGAACCGACCATGCACTTAGGGAATATAGTCTGACACAAAAGCGGTATATTCTTGCAGTCGGTCGATTGGTTCCCGACAAGGGCTTTCATGATTTGATAAATGCCTTTAATAAAGCTCAATTAGATGGATGGAAGCTGGTTATAGTCGGAAAGGCCGACCATGCCGATAAATATAGCCGTGAATTGGTAATGATGGCTCGCAATAATTCGAATATTATTTTTACCGGATTTCTCACCGGACAGCCGTTGGGTGAAATATTCTCGTATGCCGGGCTGTTTGTCTTGCCATCGTACTATGAGGGTATGCCATTAGTATTACTTGAGGCTTTGAGTTATGGTTTGCCGTGCCTGGTATCTGATATTCCAGCCAACCGAGAAATAGAATTGCCGATAGAAAATTATTTCGCCGCCGGTGATATTGATTTGTTATCGCGAAAAATATCCGAATTTATCAATAAGCGGATAACGGAGAAGGGAAAAAACATTTTAAGAGATGAATTGACGGCAAAATATAATTGGGACATAATTGCTCAAGATACCATAGCCGTATATAATAATATTTTATCATAATAAATTTTTCCATTCCGGAAAATATTTCAATCCGATTACAGAAATTCTTTCCAAACCATGGGCGTGTGACAATAGCATTGAGCTTTATCATATTGGCAGACAATATGATATGGCCAGAGCCGAATTGCTTATGTCCGGCACGAATATTGATATTGAATAGATGGATAATTATAAGCGGATATATATGTCAAAAAAATTAAGATTTCATCGCAATAGCCCAGAACCTGATGAACCGGATAATACTGCCATAAATGAATCCCTTCGAACTGGTGAAGCGGAATCCCAAATGGAGCTTTTCAATTTCATCGGCATTTTATTAAAGAGAAGAACATTTATTGCTGGATTCATTGCGTGTATAATGGTCTTAACAGCGATATATATTTTCATCATGCCAAATATGTATCGCTCGACTGCCACTATTCTTCCCTCAGGCCAAATGGACAAACTCTCAGCGGTCAAGGAATTGGCTGGATTGGGCAATTTGGTGGGAAATATTAATGATAATTCGTCGCAATTGTTTCCGGTGATATTGCGCTCCAATCAAGTTAAGGATGCTTTGGCGACAAAGCAATTCAACTTTGAACAGAATGATGATTTTATTTCGTTAACACTATCCGAATATCTTGGCGAAGACAATCCCGATTATCTTTGTTCTGCCGTTGATGGGATCACCGAAATTCAAACGGATAAAAAAACCGGCATAATTACCGTATCGATCGAAACCAAGTATCCGCAACTTTCGCAAAAAGTACTAATTGAGATGTTAGCCGAGTTGGAAAATTTTAATCTTTTCAAAAGAAAATCTCAGGCCGCCGGCAGGGAAAAATATTTGGCTCGCGAATTGGTCATTAGGGATCAGGAGTTAAAAGAGGCTGAAAGCGAACTTGAGGAATTCCAAAGCTCTAATCGTGATTGGTATGGAAGCTCGAATCCGGAAATACTGAGAACTTTTACCGATTTGCAGAGGGATACTGAAATAAAATCAAAGACCTATCTTTTCTTGAAGGAGCAGTACGAAATTGCACGACTTGACGTTCAAAAAGATATTCCGGTTGTATCCATTCTGGATCAGCCGTCATTTCCGACAATCAAATCCGGCCCTTTTCGAATCAGGATCATTCTTTTATCCGGGATAATATCATTTCTTTTGGCGATGCTATTGGTTGCTGTCGAAGATTTCTTCAGAAGGATTCGCCATGGCGGTAATAGGGCATCAATTGATGATTTAAAACAAGAAATAAACGTCGCTTTTCCGGTTATAAATCGCATTCGACGTCAGAGCCAGACGCCGACGATTTCTTAGTCATTTTATTAATTTCCAAATTATTTTGCTCATTAATTTTTGTAAATATCTCTTTGTTTTATAGGTAGTATTATATACATTATGATATCATAATTTGATTAAAATATATTAACCAAAATTCCGGGATTGAGGTTTCTCATGCGACATCGCCATATTTTTATATCCAATTTGATAATTACGTTATCTCTGTTTTTATGTTTTTCTCCATGCATTGCAACTTCGCACATAGATTCTGTTGGTGCGTCTCTGACATATCAGGGACTTTATAATTTATTGAACAATATGATATTGGATGTATGCGATTCGGCGGAAGTCTCAAATGTTACTCTGCGTCGCGATGTTGCCTTTATCCATCTTGAATATGGTTCAATTTATTTATGCAGACCGATTGGGGACAGGGTATGCGGCGTAGTTTTTATTGGAAATGGTACATTCAATTTCAAACCCCCAATGGAAGTCGAACAATCACAGTTAAGAAGATTTTATGATTCTGATTCTTTGCACGAAGAGTTTGACGCACTTTTTATCATATTTGGAGATAGCACAGAATATGAGCTTAGGTCAAAGTTGAATTTCAAAGCGACAGTGGCTGATTCCAAAGTAAAAAAAGTAATTAAAGAATCGCTTAAATATATGGGCGAAAAGAATAAAATGGCTTTCGATAGTGACATAATGAAGACGTTCTTAGACAATAGGGAGAATTCATTATATTATGCCTATATTAGCAGAGAATTAAAACCGCCACTGTTTTTTAAAATAAACCCTTATGCCGAAGAACAGGTCATCCTTCAAACGAAAAAATTCAAGACATATGATCCTATCCGAGAAACTGTTTGCCTGTTCCCTCTGGGACTATTGAATGCCGATTCAATGGGTATGAAAGTCGCAAGGGATACATGCTTTTTGGCAAATAGGTACAGAATGGATTGTTCATTTGATAATAGCCTTGGTTTTTCAGCGGTGGCCATGATTGAAATTATGCCCAAACTCGAAAATCAAAATTGGATCAATTTTGTATTGCATTCGGATTTAATAGTAGATTCCGTTTTTTTAGGCAATGGTGAAAAAGCAGAATATTTTCAAGCGGCAAAATCTCCAGATGTTTGGGTCCAATGCCGTCCACCATTGAGAGCAAACATTACCGATACAATTACATTATATTATCATGGTGAAATTATAAAGGAGTTAACCCATGTATTTTTTCTAAAATCTTCAATAGAATGGCACCCCACACCTGAAGAAAGAAATTATGCGATATATGATTTAACATTTCGTTATCCCTCCCAATATACATTGGTATCTGTGGGGGATAAAGTCGAGGATACGACTATAAACAGAGTGCGGACAACACGATGGCTTACATCGAAACCAATTAGGAATGCATCTTTTAATATTGGGATTTATGATGAATATAAAATTGAAGATGATAGGATTCCATCTGTTACCGTTCTAATTTCTGAGTTGGGTCATAGAGAAGTTCGAGAGGCCCTGCTTGATATGGGTATGCTTTCAGGGAAGGATATGGAAAAGCAGGTTGGCGCAGATGTCGCCAATAGTATGGCCCTTTTTCAACAAATATATGGAAAATGTCCAGTAGATAATTTTTACGCGACGGAAATTTCTACTCCGATTGGAGGAGAGGCTTTCCCCGGCTTGATTCATCTGCCTCTTCTGACTTTTCAGCGGACGGATCATGAAGGGTATGATCGTATGCTTCGCGCTCATGAAGTAGCCCATCAATGGTGGGGATTTGGGGTAGACTATGCATCTTACCGAGATAAATGGCTTAGTGAAGCTTTTGCCGAGTATTCCGGCCTTTGGTACATGCAATCGATTCTTAAAGATAATGATAAATTTTTTGCCCGTCTTACGGAATCACGAGACGCCATTTGGGAAGATTATCGGTCATCGCTCGGGGAAGATAAATTTTCCGGGCCAATCTGTCTTGGATTTAGAGCCTCCAGCAGTGAACGTCCTGACGCATATGAATTGATGTCATACTATAAAGGAGCCTGGGTGCTGCATATGTTGCGGAATATGTCTATAGACCTAAAGACAATGAATGAAGATGGATTTCTTAATCTTATGAAGGATTATTATACGACTTTTAATGGCAAAAGGGCGACCACGAATGATTTCCAATTTATTGTTGAAAAGCATTTCGGCGAAGATATGAACTGGTTTTTCAATCAATGGGTTTATGAAATAGATATTCCTCAATATAAATTTTCCTACAAAATTGAATCTGCAGACGAAGAAAAATATCTGGTCACATGTCGCGTCAAACAAATGAATGTCTCAGATGATTTTAAAATGTTGATACCGCTATTTATTGATTTTGGAGACGATCGAACAGCCAGGGTGAGAATTTGGGTTCAAGGGCCGGAGACAAT
>JAGVEJ010000043.1 GCA_020058225.1 Candidatus Zixiibacteriota bacterium
CTGGTTGCCAACATTATAAAATATTGTTACCGAAACTGTGAAGAATTACACAACGGCGGGCTGATGCCATTTGAAAAAGGGTTTGATAAATCAAACCCCTACGTCCCTCAAAACGAGATTGTAGGTCAGTCTTGATCTACCACGGCGAACGGCGGGTTTGATAACCCGCCGGCCACAGTACTTATGGGACAGCTTCGGGACTCGCCGCGGCGAGTCGGGCATGTTCGAAAGTCAATAAATAATCTACGGTCCGGCGGTCACGGTTACAATCACACGGGCAGAGTCAATGATGATACTGGCAGATACTGGATCGCCTATGGCGTAGATATTAAATTTTCCGTTCTCCACCCAATCCTTAAAGGTGGGAAATTCTTTGGAATTTAGATAAATCAATGAAGTTGGCCAATCAATATAGGTGGTTTTATTCGCAGGAAGAACCAAGCCGATTAAGACATTTTTCGCCTTTGATTTTATTTCAGAAACGCTGTTAAATATATCTGAGGAATTGTCGGCATAGAACTCCCATGTGACATCGGAATTTCCATTGTTTTCTACCCAAAGCTGGAAGCCAATGTTATCTATATTTTTAATTTTATCCTGATGCTCTTTCCAAGTATCTTCTTTGGTTAAATCAACCGCAAAGAATTGAAATTCCCCCTGCGATATAATCTCTTCTTTCTCAATTTGGAGATCGACCACAAAGGTTCCCGTAATTAAATTGCATCCGCCGATGACAACAACTATAAGAAGGGCGGACATTAGGGCAAATTTTTTATGCATTCTTGACATTATCCACCTCCTCCTTAAAATCCGATATAATAGTTGACACCGCCGGTTAAAGCGGCTGATTTTCTGGTTGCGCCCCCCTCGGAGCTGATTACATTTAGCTTTCCACGGACATCAATGCCGATTTTCTTGGTGATTCCGACTTCGAGACCAAGACCCGTCGCCCAGCCAATTTTGGTGGCAGAATCGTCAAACTCCCGGGTGGTCTTATAAATCCCACCGCCCAAGATTCCATACATTTTCACGCCAACTCCAGGAAGGCCACTTCCAAGAATGGCATCAACGCCAAATGAAGTGATTTTCGATCCCGGACGATTGCCGAATTCTTCCTGTTTGGACTCACCAAATGCGGCGAAATTAATATTTGGTTCCACCGAAACGCCCGGGAGAATATTTAATTTTCCCTTCAGGCCGAATACGGTTCCCGAACCCTGGTCTTCCTGTAGCACCGGCATATTTACTCCGCCGGAGAGGCCGACTCCCAGTTTAATGGCGCCGGCAGGCAGGGCCATGGAAATTAGAAGCAAACACAACAGCAGTTTTTTCATCATACCTCCGTTCTTAAAGCTCTTTTAATCTATTAATCTATTTAATGTTACGCAAGTTGATTGACTGATGTCAAGATTTTTTGCATTTTTTTAATAGTTATCGACCATTTCAATTACAAAATAATTGATAAGTTCATAAAATTCTCAAATGGCCATTTATTTTGTTTAAGATAAAGTAACCTTAAGTATTATATACCGTTACTGTAATAATTATAGGTGATAGTAATCCATTATGCTTTTAGCTATGGGAAAAACATAAAAAAAATTGGCTTCGGGGATAAAATTTTTCTTGACATAAACCGATTTCATTTTAAAATAGGGAAACTTTATTAAACTTTTGTTAGTTATTTGTTAAACAAATGAGATTGGAAATAGGAGAAAAAATCAAAGCCCTGCGATTGGCGTCGGAATTGACCCAATCTGAACTGGCCGCACGAGCCCGATTAACCAAAGGATTTATCTCGCAGGTCGAACGGGACCAGACCTCGATCTCGCTTGATTCCCTTTCAGACATCATGGAGGCTCTTGGAGTTTCGATCTCGGAATTCTTTGGAAATCTCGGCCAATCGCGGGTGGTCTTCTCCCCCAAGGAAAGAGTCATTGTGCAGGATAGGGAGATTCAGAAATTCGAGATCCTGATTCCGGGAAGCACCAATAACCTGATGGATCCGATTATGGTCGGCATGGCGCCCGGTGAATCTCTTCCGACCGATGGACCGCATGCCGGCGAAGAATTTGGGTATGTCCTTTCGGGAGCGCTAACCCTAATAATAGGCAAGAAAGTTTTCAAATTGTCGCCTCGCCATTGTTTTTATTTTGAGGCCGACCAATCTCACCAGTTTGTTAACCGAGGCAAAGTATCCGCCAATTTTTTGTGGATTACTTCGCCGCCTCAAATGTAATTGAAAACACCCTTTCTTAAAGAAGGAGGGCTTGAAAATTGAAAATTCTTGGTCGTCATCTCCTTGCGGAGTTATCGGAATGCAATACTGCCATTCTGAATAACCGTCCGGAGTTGGAGAAAATTATGATTGAGGCGGCTCGCCATTCCGGAGCCACCGTGGTTGATTCGGTATTTCATAGCTATAATCCCCAGGGGATTTCCGGCATTGTCGTAATTGCCGAATCCCATATTTCGATTCATACCTGGCCCGAATATGGCTACGCGGCGGTCGATTGTTTCACCTGCGGTTCAAGCGTTGACCCATTAAGAGCCATGGAATATATAAAAGAGGCCATTGGCAGTAAGGCCCTTCAGATAAGAGATTTAAATCGTGGCATTCCATCGGCAAACGATGAGATTATTGCTCATAAAGGTAACGCGGTTTTTCCCGCAATAGATAATCAACTCACTCATTAAGGTGGGGGAAACTGAGATGATTAAAGCGATTGATGTAAGAAACCCAAAAGAAAAGGCTGAATTACTTGATATTGAATTCAACCGGGCCAAAGAATTCCTTGATGGCGAACAAATAAGAACTCCGCTTCTTATTCTTTATCGCTCAAAGGTCAGGGATAATCTTGAGAGCCTTGAGAGGGCTTTACCCGGAGTTGCCATTCATTATGCTATTAAGTCCAATAATCATCCGGCCGTTCTTGAGGAAATTGCCAAGGCCGGACACAAATTTGATGTTTCATCATTTCAGGAATTGAAATTGGCCATAAATGCCGGCGCACAGGCGGTAGAACAGATTCATTCACATCCGATCAAATCACCTTATGAAATTGCTGATGCTGTTTCTGCCGGTGTGAAGATCTTTGTGGTGGATAATCCCTCGGAAATTGACAAGTTCAAATCCTATGTTGGGAAAGTGAAGCTTTTGATAAGATTCAAGGTTGAAAATGACCAAGCGGTGGTCAATCTTTCCTATAAATTTGGCTGTCTTCCGGAAGAAGTTATAGGTCTTGCTGAAAAAATTAGGGAATATGGACTGGAATATTATGGACTTGCCTTTCATGTAGGTAGTCAATGTATGACTAATGATGTATATTTGACTGCCATTGATATTTCCTCGGATTTGATTGCCAAATTAAAAGAGCGCAGTCTGGATACTGCGCTTCTGGATATCGGAGGCGGTTTTCCTGTTCCCTATACGGAACGGGTGCCCGCCATTGATAATTTCTGCAAACCGATTCGGCAAAGACTGGCGGAAAAAATAAATCCCGCAATCCGGTTGGCCTGTGAACCGGGGAGATTTATTTCCGCCACAGCGGTGACATTAGTGACCTCCGTTATCGGAAAATCGGTAAGGAGCGGCAAAAGATGGTATTTTCTTGATGATGGTCTGTATGGTTCTTTCTCCGGCAGACTTTACGATCATTGCAAATATCAGATTTTGACCAACCGCAACACAACTTGGAAACGTTCGGTTTTGGCCGGTCCGACCTGTGATTCATTTGATGTCGTCTATCGCGATATTATCCTCCCTCCGCTTGATGTTGGCGATCTTCTCATGTTTCCGGCAATGGGAGCATATTGCGCTGTTTCGTCATCTTCTTTCAATTGTCTTAGAAAGGCGGAATACCTTGTCATCGACTAAAAAAAACAAAGGTGAATCGGGCAAATATATTATTGAATCCTCGATGACTGACCTCTGGAATGTCTGGATGACTGAGTTGCATCAGGGGAAAAGCGGTCTTACGGTTAAGGTCAATGGTTTGGTGGAAACGACCCAATCGAAATTTCAAAGGATTGATATACTCGATACTGCGGACTTCGGCAAGATGCTGGTTCTTTATGGCTCGATGATGGTGGCCGACAATGACCTGACTTCATATAATGAAATGATAACCCATGTCCCGCTATTCGTTCATCCTAAACCAAATAAGGTGTTGATAATCGGGGGCGGCGATGGTGGAGCATTGACTAATGTTATGAAGCATCCTGAGGTCAAGACTGCCTATATGTGCGAAATCGACAAAATGGTGGTTGAGGTTTGTAAACGGCATTTCCCAAAACTTGGAGTTGGATTTAAGGATAAGCGCGCCAAATTGGTTTTTCAGGACGGCAAAAAGCTTATCGAGAATACCAAAGAGAAATTTGATATGATTATGCTTGATTTGTCTGATCCGATTGGACCGGCGGCGGATCTATTTCAGAAGAAATTCCATCAGAAAGTACACGATAGATTGAACCCTGACGGCATTATGGTCGCCCAATCGGAATCCCCCTTTTTCAATCCGAATACGGTAAAGCAGATGTATAAGAATCTGCGGAGTATCTTCCCTATCGTAGAAATGTATACGGCGCATGTACCTATTTATCCTTCGGCTTACTGGTCGTTTGCCTTCTGTAGTAAGAAATATCATCCGATTGATGATTTCGATGCCGATAGGTACAAACGGCTGAAATTGAAAAACAATTATTACAACGCGGATATTCATTTTGGGGCGTTTTGTTTGCCGGAGTATGTGAAGGAATTAATCGGCGATAAGTAGCGCTCGGTATTACCATAAAATCGATTTTTAAATAAGGGTCGGGCAGTTGCCCGACCCTATTTTATTTGAAAAATTGCAGGTCGGTGTTCCGAATCCGGCAACTGCCGGATGAGAAACCCAACATGCATAAGTTAAATCCGTCTCCTCCTTTAGCGCCCCTTCCTCAGCCATTTCTCCTTCCAGAAAAAATAACATGTCCGGTCGCACCCTTCGCCGTCAAAAACATCCCTCCCGTCACAAGTGATATTCTCAAGAATATATGTATTCCTTAGTTTAACCATCCTCCAAAGCCGCTCGTCAAACATTAGGCGCACTTTCTTGAGAACTCGCGCCTCCCGCCCGCAATATTTCTTCATCCCCAACATAAATTGAAGCCCCTCGCACCTACCCGAGGAATCAAGCGTCTTCTGAATCTCTTCAAGAGTCTTGAGCCGGACAATTTCACCGGGATTAAACAAAATCCGTTCCCCGCCCGATTCCTGAGCATCTTGAATTTTTTCGTTAAGAAGGCTCTCATCTACCCCGACCCCCGGCCCGCCTACTGGAAACGGATTGGAATTCCTCTGATTTCCTTGGATTCTTCGACTGACTGCGCTTAAAAATCGAAGCAAAATATGCCTGATTCGATCGACCATAGTCGGTTTTTCTCCCGACTCATAGACAACTTGTAACTGGCAATCAGTTTTTTCTTTTTGGTCGTCGTGGATCATTAATATTAGCCTTTCAGATTTCTAATAATTTAATGCATTTTATTCCAAAAACCACTTATATTTGGCGTAAGGCAGAGCCGGAAATATAGGGATTTCTTCATGCTTATGATATCTCAGCGAGATGCGCGGTGATTTTAATTATTAATATACCGATAATTGAACCTATAACTATGCCTGAGATTTTAGAATCGCACTTTGAAAAAAGTTATTGGAAAAACGCCTAAAAGCCCTGCCATTATCGCCGACCAAATATCGACCTCCGGCGCTTTATTCTTATCATTTATAGATTCTTTTAATCGACTTGAAGAGCATGCTTCCGCATGGAATAATCTGGCGCTCGCCGCGGCTCAACAATTGCCGATGCTTTCGTATGCATGGATATCGTCGTATCTGGAACATCGGTTACAGCCCGACGAAAGCTGGGTTTGCGTCGTGGCGCACGATAATGCCCGACTGGTCGGCGTCCTTCCAATTATAATAACCCCCTGCAAAATTTGCGGCCTTAGACGTTCCCGGCTTTCAACCCCCTTTGATTGGCACACGGTATCGGTCGATATGGCAATTGAACCCGGACGGGAAAACGAAGTGTCGCCTCTTCTTTTGTCCGAGCTCAAGCATATCAATCAGGAATTTATCAGTCTTAGACTGAATCGACTTCCTTATAATTCGCCAACCGTGAAATTAGCCCATGATGGCTTAAAAGGACACGCCTTTGTTCGGCATTTCAATGGCTTCGGCTCTTTCATTGGGGTAACCGGCTCCTATGAGCATTATGAAAAGCAACTCTCTCCCAGATTTAAAAGAAATCTGCGCAGGCTGGAGAGAAAAATATCGTCGCTGAATAACCTCCAATATCAGTACATAAACGAAAATGCGGGCAAAAAAGAATATCTTGATAGATTTCTGCAAATAGAGCTTTCCGGATGGAAAGGAAAAAAGGGTTCTGCCATTCTGTAATCCGAATCTCTGTCTGAATTTTATCACGCTCTTGCCCAACGGCTTAGCCAACTAAGCTGGCTCGAATGGCATTTCCTTATGGCCGACGAAAAAGCAATCGCCGCCATTATAGCTATACGATTCAACCGCCGCTTAATCATTCTAAAAATTGCGTATGACGAAGCCTACTCGTCTTATTCTCCGGGCGATAAGCTGTTTGAACTCATGCTAAAAAAGACATTTGATTCAACGGAGATCGATGAGGTTGACTGTTTGACCAGATACCGATGGAATGCCGGATGGAACATGGAAAACAGGGAATACTGCGATATTTCAATATATCCCAAGCAAGGAATTCCACCGCTCACCGGCTATACCTATGAAAAATTATGCGATTGCGGGCGCCGGATAAAAATCTTCCGCGAACTCTCTCATAGATTGCAGGGCGGCAGACAAAACCCGGATGATAAGCTCTGACGAAGATTATCTTTGTCATTGGTTCCTTAAAAAATCCTCCATCGCGGCGTCGGGAACCCTTTCCCGACGCAATGAATTCCGGCAGGAAGGGGTTCCTGCCGGCGCATTTCGGTCGAGGGCTGTAAAGAAGCGTAGAGACACCACAATAGATTGCAGGGCGGCAGGCAAAACCCGGATGATAAGCTCTGACGAAGATTATCTTTGTCATTGGTTCCCTAAAAAATCCTTTTATTATCATCCGAAACATATAAAAAACCGTCCTATCTCTCACAAAATACCGCCTTTTCAAAAAAACAACCCATCCTTGACACCGCTTTCAAAAACCAATATTTTGCCGAATTAAATTGTATAACCTTTTGCGTCAATGGGCGACCAATTTGCAGGTCAAAACCCATTCGGTCTTGACTGCGATTTGGCCTTTGACAGAATGATTAGGAAATATAATGCTGGATATTAAATTTATACGCGAAAACCCGGAACTGGTCAAACAGGCCGTTGCCAACAAAAACGAAAAAGCCGATATCGACCAAATTCTGGAAATCGATCGGCAGAGAAGAAATATTATCGCCGATGTCGAGAAGTTGAAAGCACTGCGCAATTCTGCCAGTGAACAGATTGCGGTTAAAAAGCGAAATAAGCAGGATGCTGAGGCAGATATAGCGCAAATGAAAGAGGTCGGCGAAAAGATAGCGCAATTTGATGCCGAACTGCGAACAATAGAAGACGAACTTGAAAGGCTTCTCAAATGGGTGCCGAATGTTCCGCATCCGTCGGTTCCGGTCGGCAAAGACGAAAAAAGTAATATTACTGTAAAGGAATGGGGCAGGGTACCGCAATACAGTTTCAATTTAATGACTCATTGGGAGCTGGGCGAGAAGCTCAATATTATGGATTTGCCCGCGGCGGCGAAAGTTGCCGGTTCGGGATTCTACGTTCTCAGAGGAATAGGGGCAAAACTTCAGCGGGCATTGGTTAATTTTATGCTCGACACGCATAGCAAGGATGGATTTACCGAACTGCATGTCCCCTATTTGGCCAATGCGGAAACCATGACGGGCACCGGTCAACTGCCGAAACTTGCTGAAGATATGTACAAAATTCAGGACGAAAATCTATATCTTATCCCGACGGCGGAAGTTCCGGTTAGCAATCTTCATCGCGATGATATTCTCTCGGAAGACCGATTGCCGCTTTGCTATGTTGCTCATACCCCTTGTTTCCGGCGTGAGGCGGGCGCCGCCGGTAAGGATACGCGCGGGATGATACGGGTGCATCAGTTTGATAAGGTGGAATTGGTCAAGATAGTTCATCCGGATAAATCTTATGATGAGCATGAGACTTTGCTTCAGCAAGCAGAGAAAATAATTCAAGCATTGAAAATTCCATATCGGGTGCGTCTATTGGCTACCGGAGATTTGTCTTTTGCAGGCGCCAAATGTTATGATATAGAAATATGGGCGGCCGGATTAGGGAAATACCTTGAAGTATCATCGGTATCCAATTTTGAATCATTCCAGGCGCGCCGGATGAACACCCGTTTTCGCGATAAAGATAAAAAAATGCAGTTTGTGCATACTCTCAATGGATCAGGCGTGGCTCTCCCCCGTCTGATTATTGCCGTGCTGGAAAATAATCAAACGGAATATGGCGCCATAATAGTACCGGAAGCGCTTCGCCCATATATGGGTGGTCTAACGGAAATTATCAAGAGTGAATAAAAAAAGCAAAATCGGACTGGCCATTGGCGGTTCTACGCTATTCAAGTTATTTCTGATTACGGGAATAATAGCCATTGCTGTTGTGTTTGTATGGTACACACTTGACGTCATCGGGCAGTTAAAGGCCGATGCCGAGAAGATGGTGGCCTCGTATGTGAAGCTCTGGCAGTTGGCCGCCAGTGATAATACTTCGGGCGGCGAGGTGCAGATAATTTTTGAAGAGGTAATTAAAAAAGCAAATTTCCCGGTAATCATTACCGACCTTAGCTATGAGCCTATATTTTGGAGGAATGTTGAAGGTATTGCCGATAATGACCCCTCTCCGGAATCATTGCGCAGAGTAAAAATACTACTGAAAGGGATAAAAGAATCAAAGAGAGAATATCCTCTCATGTATGGCGATAAAGTAATCAATTATTTCTATTATGGAGATTCGCCGGTCATAAGACAACTGCAATTGATGCCGTTTGTGGAAATTGGACTGGTGGGGCTTTTTATACTGGTAGGATTTATCGGATTTCAAAATATCCGCCGTTCAGAGGAACGTCATATATGGGTCGGTATGGCCAAAGAGACGGCACATCAATTGGGAACGCCGATATCTTCACTTATGGGGTGGTTGGAACTTCTTTTCAGCCGCTGTAAATCGGGTAAAGAAAATGAGGGATTTGGGGATCTAAGCGATGAAGAAATATTCAGCCAGATGCAAACCGATGTCAGCCGGCTCCAAAATGTCGCCAATCGCTTTGGACAAATCGGCTCAATGCCCGAGCTTAAAGAAATCGATATCAATAAAATTATTGAGGATACAACGGCATATTATCGAAAGAGACTTCCTTTTGGCGGTAAGGGGATACAAATTGACACCAAATTGGGGCAAATTCCCCAGATTCCGGCAAATGGCCAGCTTATATGCTGGGCGGTAGAAAATCTAATTAAGAATAGCCTTCAGGCGGTACCATCTCAAAATGGTCAAATAGACTTGATATCTTCACTGGGGAAAGAGGCAAGGTCTATTGTGATTCAGGTCATCGACAATGGCTCCGGCATTCCTCCCACTTATGCGCGCAAATTATTCCGCCCCGGTTTTACGACAAAGAAAAGGGGTTGGGGATTGGGTTTGACATTGTCAAGGCGAATTGTGGAGGAGTACCATGGGGGGAAAATAATCCTTCTAAAATCGCGCCCGGGAGAAACTATTTTTCAAATTACGATACCGATAAAAAGGGTGTAGAAACCCCTCTCAGGAATTTAGGTTGCAGGTTGCATGATTTATCTGGGGAATAATAATTGGCAATATCTATAAATGACAATTTCAGGAATGGAAAAATAGACTATGACCAGAAAAAAAATCCTTTGGGTTGATGACGAAATAGAATCTCTCAAACCGCATATTCTTTTTCTTCAGCAAAAAGGGTTTGATGTTTCATCATCATTATCCGGGGATGAGGCTATTGACCGCGTTCGCAAGGAAACTTTCGATCTAATTCTACTTGATGAAATGATGCCCGGTAAGGATGGCCTAACTACACTTGAAGAACTTAAGGAAATCAATCCTCATCTTCCGGTGGTGATGGTTACGAAATCCGAGGAAGAGAGTCTGATGAACGATGCTATTGGGCAGAAAATTGATGATTACCTAACCAAACCGGTTAATCCTTCACAGGTATTGATGGTTGCCAAACGGATTCTGGATACCAAGAAAATAATATCTGAAAGTCAGACAAAAAGATATATCTCTGAAATTAACCGTTTCAATCAAAAACTTTATGGCGCCATGGAACCAAAAGATTGGCTGGAAGCCGGAAAACTTTTGGCAAGCTGGGACATTGAATTTGATGAATCGCCTGATGTTGGTTTATTGCAAACCCATACCGGAACCCGCAAGGATTGGAATAATGAATTCACCAAATATCTCGACAAAAATTATAGGAAGTGGTTGGTCTCAAAAGACTGCCCGATACTTTCGCCCGATATTTTAAGACATTACATGCTCCCCTTGCTTAAGGCCGGGCGCAAGGTGCTTCTTTTGGTTGTAGATTGCATGAGACTTGACCAATGGATGACGGTGGAATCGCTTGTTTCGGAGTTTTATAACATAGAAAGAGAGAGTTATTTTTCGATTCTTCCCTCGGCAACACCGTTTGCCCGAAATGCTTTATTCTCCGGTTTGTTTCCGGATGACATTGCCAAAGAATATCCGGATAACTATAGAGATGGCGATGAAGGCTCCCTGAACCGCAATGAAGATAAATTCCTTGCCGACTTTGTGAAAAGGGAAAAAATCAAGCTCGCTTCTAATGTCCGTTATGAAAAGATATTCGACAACACGGAAGGAGAGGCTCTGGCCAAGCGTGCGGCTGACTATTACCAAGCTGATTTGGTTGCCTTTGTATTTAATTTCCTTGATATTCTTGTCCATGGCCGGTCCAACAATGTGATTCTTAAGGAAATTGCCGGAAGCGAGGCCGCCTTCAGGTCCTTGATGAAAAGCTGGTTTACATATTCGCCACTGTTTTCAATAATGAAATCATTTGCGGAAAGAAAAGAATTTACCGTGATAATTACATCCGATCATGGATCTGTGCTATGTTCCCGCGGCACCATAGCTCATGGGAAAAAAGACACTTCGACCAATCTCCGCTACAAATATGGCGATAACCTCAATTGCGATCCCAAGGAAGCCTGGTTGATAAAAAATCCTATCGATTTCCGTCTGCCCAGGTTCAACATTGCCACGACTTATATTATTGCCAAAGAGGATTTCTATTTTGTATATCCCAATAAGTACAACGAGTATATAAGGCAGTTTCATAATTCCTTCCAGCATGGAGGGATTTCATTGGAAGAAATGGTTGTGCCCATTGCGGTATTGACTCCCAAATAAATATGGAATTCAGAAAAAGCGGTATTTTCAATTCGGAATCGGTAGAACAGACCTTGCGATTTGGCAGGGAATTGGTTTTAATGTTGGCCGATAAAGACTTGGTTGTTCTTACCGGTCCGCTTGGGGCCGGTAAAACCTGCTTTATAAAGGGAATGGCGTTGGGCCTGGGAATTGATAATGATGAAGTAAAGTCACCATCATTTACTCTGGTCAATGAATATCGCACCGGACGAATACCACTTTATCATTTGGACTTGTATCGTATGAAGGATGCATCTGAGCTGTATGAAATAGGCTGGGATGATTATCTTATGAGAGAAGGAATAATTGTTGTTGAATGGGGGGAAAAAGCCGAATATCTTTTGCCTGAAAAAAGAATTGAAATACAGATTGAAATTGTATCGGATAATGTTCGTAAAATATTTCTTAACTTTGGGGAGAAGGTTACTGATTCTTAAAAATATTTTCCGACATAAAAGGCCTAATACTTCAGCTTAGTGTGATGTCCATAACACTTCTTTATAGCCCTCGGCCAAAATGCGCCGGCAGTCCTGATGAAGTCGGGACTTCCTGCCGGAATTCATTGCGTCGGGAAATCCGCCTGCGTGTAATTCTTCACAGTTTCGGTAACAATATTTTATAATGTTGGCAACCAGGAAAGGATGCTGTTACCGATGCAGAAGAGTATAAAGCAGATTCTGA
>JAGVEJ010000224.1 GCA_020058225.1 Candidatus Zixiibacteriota bacterium
GGTCAGAATCTGCTTTATACTCTTCTGCATCGGTAACAGCATCCTTTCCTGGTTGCCAACATTATAAAATATTGTTACCGAAACTGTGAAGAATTACACCCAGGCGGGATTCATCAAACCCTTTTTTTTAACGGCGACAGGAACCTTTTTCAAGCGCCGTCAGTCCGCTATGGCGGACTCCTAACCGCTTCTTGCTTATTGTATCGCTTTCCTTCCTTTGCCCATTGAAGTTTCGTCGGGTCTTGGTTTCAGATTCGCATCGAGAATCTGTTGGTAAATCCGGCTTTTGACGGAAAAGTGTGACCCGACGATTGCCTTGCCACTCCACCACTGGCGGACAATGGGATTGATTGCACGGTGCAAATCGTAGGGGCGCATGGCATGCGCCCTTGCTCACAATACCATTGCCTCGTTCCGCGGTGTCAGTCCGCCGCCGGCGGATTTCCTGACACATCCATGCATCCCCCGCCTCGCAAAATCACCATCAAACCGATGGTAATTCCGAGCCAAGACATATATATGAAGGGATATGAATAATTTTATGCCAAAAAGGACAAATCAAAAAATTAAAAAACGAACCCAATTTTTATAACCTATTGATATACAAATAGATAACGGTTCTCAAAATGGGTTCGTTTCCTATCGCTACTAATGGCGGAGAAAAAAATGGGGCGCATGTTTGCGCCCCGATAGAAAAAATCTATATCATCATCAATACATGTCGCCGTAACCGCCGCCACCGGGCATCGGCGGAGCGCCCGCCTTCTTATCCTCGGGCTTGTCGGTGATGACAGCTTCCGTGGTCAGAAGAAGACCGCTGATTGAGGCGGCATTTTCAAGAGCGGAACGGGCAACCTTGGTCGGGTCTATAACGCCGGCGAGGATCATATCCTCGTACTTATCAGTTTCGGCATTATACCCAAAAGCCCCTTGCTCTCTAATGACCTTGTCAACCACAATCGAGCCTTCCACGCCTGCATTATTGGCGATTTGGCGAATCGGCTCCTCAAGAGCGCGACGAATGATATTGACACCTACCATCTCATCGCTATTCAACTTTAGCCCATCGAGAGATTTCATAGCGCGCAGGAATACAACTCCGCCGCCCGGAACAATACCTTCCTCAACCGCGGCACGGGTGGCATGAAGAGCATCCTCGACACGAGCCTTCTTCTCTTTCATCTCAGTCTCAGTAGCGGCGCCGACATTAATAACGGCCACGCCGCCCGCCAATTTAGCCAGACGTTCCTGAAGTTTCTCGCGGTCGTAATCGGATGTTGTATCTTCAATCTGCTTGCGAATCTGCCCGATACGAGCCTTGATATCATTGGTACTTCCGCCGCCTTCAACGATAGTGGTGTTGTCTTTATCAACCACGATTTTCTTGGCGCGGCCAAGGTCGGAGACAACAGTGTTTTCGAGCTTAAGTCCCAGCTCTTCGGATATAACCTTACCGCCGGTAAGAGTGGCGATATCTTCAAGCATGGCTTTTCTTCTGTCGCCAAATCCCGGCGCTTTCACCGCGGCGACTTTCAAAGTGCCGCGAAGCTTATTGACAACCAACGTTGCGAGAGCCTCGCTCTCGATATCCTCGGCAATGATAAGAAGCGGACGGCCCATTTGGGCGATCTTTTCCAAAATCGGGAGAAGGTCTTTCATGGATGATACTTTCTTGTCATGAATCAGAACCAGGACCTCCTCAAGAACAGCTTCCATATTATCGGCATCGGTAACAAAATATGGCGATACATATCCACGGTCGAACTGCATGCCTTCGACAATTTCCAGTGTGGTTTCAATGGTCTTGGATTCCTCGACAGTAATTACGCCATCCTTGCCGACTTTATCCATTGCCTCGGCAATCTTATCGCCAATACTTTTGTCATTGTTGGCCGAAATCGTGCCGACCTGGCGAATTTTTTCCAAATCGCCGGCAACTGGCCGAGAAATTTTGCGAACCTCGCCAACGATTGTTTCAACCGCAGCATCAATGCCGCGCTTGATAGCCATCGGATTGATACCGGCCGTCACGGCTTTTATGCCTTCACGGTAAATCGCCTGAGCCAGAACCGTAGCGGTGGTGGTGCCGTCTCCGGCAACATCGGATGTTTTGGACGCCACTTCTTTCAACATCTGAGCGCCCACATTCTCAAAATGATCTTCAAGGTCAATCTCCTTGGCCACGGTGACACCATCTTTGGTCACGGTCGGGGACCCGAATTTCCTGTCAAGGATGACATTGCGACCCTTTGGGCCAAGTGTGATTTTCACCGCATCGGCCAATTTATCGACACCTCTTTTGAGCTTTTCGCGCGCTTGAGCATCATATTCAATCAACTTTGCCATATTAAATTGCTCCTTTTCTTATTTGGTTACGATGGCGAGAATATCAGACTCGCGCATGATCAAATATTCAGTTCCATCAACTGTGATCTCCGACCCGGAATATTTTCCATAAAGAATATGGTCGCCCTTTTTCACTTCCATCGGGACTTTCTTCCCGTCATCGGCAACACGTCCGGGACCGATTTCCATCACTTCACCCTCTTGGGGTTTTTCCTTGGCGGTATCCGGGATGATAATTCCGCCTTTTTTGACTTCGGCCATCTCAATCGGCTTGACCAATACTCGGTCGGCCAACGGCTTCACTGTCATGTTCAATCCTCCTATAGTTTTTTATGACAATTAGTAAGTTTTAATAATCGTCAATCATGTTGTCTTGTTAGCACTCATCTCAATAGAGTGCTAACAGAAGTTAAGTATATTTTAAACTCCAGATTTGTCAAGAGGTTTCAAGAATTTTTTTTATTATTATAAGTAGTTGATATATAATATATTAAGTTGAGGTGCGCTGATACTCGGCAATTATTTTGATACCCTCAAGAGTCAAATTTTGATGCACAGATTCAATATATTTCGAATGCGGGGCAAATACGAGCGCCAATCCACCGGTTGATATCACTCTGGCATGCACGGTCAGTTCCCTCAAAGTCTCTTCAATAATTCTATCTACCTGGCCAATTGTGCCATAAAAAAGCCCTGATTTTATGGCGTTTTCGGTATCTCTGGCAATAATTCTATTGGGAGGTTCTATGTCAATTTTAAATAGCTTGGCCGCGCGTGCCGTTAGACCCGCCAACGCCGTTTCCGGGCCTGGTGCAATAGCCCCGCCCACAAAAACCCCATTATCGGTCAAAACTTCGAAATTGATCGCTGTGCCATAATCAACGATTACAAGAGGTCCTCCGAATTTCGTAAATCCGGCAACCGCATTGGCGATTCGGTCGGAACCAAGTTGCGATGGTTCGGGATAACCAATTTTTATCGGCAATTTGATTGTGGCATCTATAAATATAGGGGAATATCCGAATAATTCAATGATTACATTATGGTAAATCTCATTAGACAGAGGAACGACCGATGAAATATAGACTGACTCGATATCATGCAAGTTTATATTCTCGGCATTAATTTGCGCCTCTATTGCCTTGATGAGATTTGACTCAGCCATCTGATGATCAGTGCTGAATTGAAATACCAGTCTCAGTCGCGATTTTTCATAAAGGCCAAAATGAGAATTTGAATTTCCTATATCGATGGCAAGCAACATGGGGTGAATATATTCTCAAGCATGATTAAAGTCAATCTCTACGGGCCTGTTGAAAAAATCCCAATATTGAAGAAATAGATATTTCCTCGGCAATCAAGCTCGTGAAATGTCATTCCCGCGGAAGCCATTAGGTCCGGCTCAGACGGACGGGAACCCAGAAAACGGAATATAAGTGTTCGTCAATGCCGAATCCGGCTCTTGACGGAAACGAGCACAATTGCCATAATATACACTTTTTCAACAAGCCCCAACGCTTAGAATCAACCTGTTCAAATTTTGACAGGATTTAAAGAAACATCATCTTCATGCCGATAATAATGCTATTGAATAGTTATTTAGTCCTTTTAGAGGAGGTCAATATGAAAAAACTCCTTTTTATATTTTTTGCCATTTTTATCTTCGCCTTATGCGGTTGCAGTAAGAAAGTGATTGTTGTTCAGCCATCAGGTGAGAAATCATCTTCAAGTGAAGGTGAGATGACCTTCAATGATAATACCACAGCTTCAACACATCACCTTCAACAGGCCAAAATGTTTTACGCCCGCGATAAATTCAAACAGGCCCTGCAACATTGCGAGAAGGCGATACACTTCGATAGCCGTAATTGGGAGGCTTATTATTATCTGGGACTGTCAATGCAGAAACGTAAGGAGTATGCACGTTCCATAGAGCCGCTCAATAGCGGGTTGAAATTATCGCCGGACAATAAGCTTATCAAAGCTGAGCTTCATTGCGCCATGGGAATCAGCTGGGAAAATCTCGGGCAGTACGAAGAAGCTCATAAACAATATGACAGTGCCTTAGAGAATAACCCCAATAGTGATGTCGCCCGCAAGGGAAAAAACCGCCTGAAAGTGGAGAAGACCCTGAAAAATTGGGGAAAGGATAAAGAGATTGAGTATGAGGGGTAGGTCATTTTTATAGATGCTTCATAAAGGGGCGCACAATTCTGCGCCTCCTTATCTTTTCCGTTTTTTTGCACCATCAATTTTCCAATCTACACATTGTCTTATAAGCAAAAGAATCATATATTACTGCCATGAAAGACAAGCAGGTAATAACCTATCGATTGGGGGATGATTTTTATGACAGACTTAATAGTTTTGCCGATAAAATTCTTGATGATGGATTAGCTCTTTTTCAGAGCGAATTCGCCCAAATTAATAATTTCTACGAGAAAGCAACGCAAGATATTTCATCGCGCGACGATCACGAATTCCGACGTTCGCAAAAACCGCTATATCTGCTTGAAGCAATCTACTTCAAGATTCTTGACAATCTTAACAATGAACAATTCAACAAGGCAAATGATACGGTGTTAATCCTGCCGCAATGTCTGGCGCTCATGCAGGATAAATGCAAGCGAAAACGCGGCAAATACGGTAAGAAATGCGGCGGTTGTGTCCCTAATTGTCAGATAAATCAAATAATGAAAGTGTCCGAGAAATATGGCATTGAGGGATATTTCTCCAAACGCAAGTTAGAACAGCAATTGCTCCGGATAAAAAAAGACAAACCATCGCTGGGGGTTATCGGAATATCGTGCATTCTGACTTTGGCTTCGGGAATGCGTACCGCTCGCGAAATGGGAATCCCGGCTCGAGGCGTATTATTAAATTTCACTGGTTGCAGGCATTGGTCGGACTCTCCCTTTTCCACTGAGATTGCCCTTTCGAAATTGGCCGCCATTCTTGAGGAAAAATATGGAATATAAAATAAAACATCTGAAAACTTCCGATTATGATCAACTAATTCGCCTCTGGAAACGGGCCGGATTGCCATATCGCCCATCGGGACGGGATTCAGTCAGAGCTATGGCGGAGGAATTTTCGCGAGCTGAGACCTGCATTTTGGGAATGTATAATGACGATAGATTGATCGGCTCCGTGATAGGAACATCCGATGGCCGCAAGGGATGGATAAATCGTCTGGCCATCGACCCGGAATATAGAGGACAAGGATTGGCAGGGATATTAATTACTTCAGCCGAAAATTTCCTGCAAGGGTTTGGTATCCAAGTCATGGCGACGCTCATTGAAGAAGAAAATCTGCCGTCAATATCTTCTTTTAAGAAGGCCGGATATATCTATTCACCGGGGATTTGTTATTTTTCCAAACGTTCCTCCGTTGATGATTGATTAATTCTCTGAAAATTTAGAACTCTTAGTTAGTATGAAGGCTTTGTGGGGACACACGGCGTGTGCCTTGTATGACTCTAAAGCAATTCCGATTATAACCGATAACCATAAAAAATAAGATATCGGAGATACAATGAAGATACTTGTCATCGCAAATATTGCCAATCATTGGCAACAAATTATCGACTGGATCGAGAAGCTTGGCCATACAATGGAAATAACTTCCTCCTGCACCAATGGACTAAACAAAGTTGAACAGGACCCCGATATTGATTGCGTCATTGCCGATGCCCATACTGCTGATGAATGCGGCATAAAATTTGTAAGAAATATAAAAAAGAACGCCCGTTTGTGCTCCATTCCAATAATAATTGCCGGCTCAAACTTCAATGAAGAAACCATACGCCAATATTCGGAATTGGGCGTAGATGATTTAATGCTGATGCCGATCTCTCAGGCAACTGTGGAAGCAAAGCTTGCCCGGGCTAATCAGTTTGGCAAAAAGACAATCTTGATTGTGGACGATCAGCCGGTAATAGTTGAAGTTCTGGAATTATTTATGAAATTGGAACGATATCGAACTGTCTCCGCCGGTAATGGGCGTGAGGCTCTTGATATAATTCAAAAAATACATGTCGATGCCATAATATCAGATATTGTTATGCCAGTCATGTCTGGTATTGATTTGTTGATAGAGGTTAAATCGAATTTTTCTAATATACCCGTAATACTTATCACGGGATTAGCCGGAAATTATAGTCCTAAAGAATTGATTGCTCTTGGGGCCGATGGGTATTTTGTAAAGCCATTTAATAATATCGACCTCAGATATACATTAAAGCAGGTGCTATCTCGATATACCGGCATTTCAAAGCAACCAAGAATGAATTCCGCTAATGCCATGACTTAAGCATGGCTTGGAAAAGCCACAAATAAAATCGGCGGGTTAGTCAACCCGCCGATAAACGTCCTGATATAACGATATTCTTTTCACAAAAAATCAAGATTTACTACGGGCAGATCGGCGTCGGACCTCCTTTATACAGGAAATTGATTATATAAGTTACATCCTGAATATTGACCGTTCCACTGCCGTTGGCATCGGCGGCGCCAACAGGGTTAGGCGATGGTCCACCCTTGTATAAAAAATTTATCACATAGGTAACATCCTGAATATTGACCACCCCACTTCTATTGGCATCGCCACAAACGTAAGCCGGTCCGACATTCATGCTTGCCGCAATATTCCAGCTGGGAGTATCCGGATCATTGGATGCGACAGTTATCCTTCCTGTGTACAATCCCTCATCCATCTCAGTCGCATCAAATCCGATTTGTACTGTCGCAGACGAATATGGCTGAATCTGACCGCTCGATGGCGTAGCCGTAAGCCAGTTTGGCGCCGCAATCTGTATCGCCAGATTGTCGTGCATGTATGCGGCATTGTAAACCACAGTAAGACCATCGCTACCGGTGGAATTTTCGATTCCAATTGTGGCGCCGTTAAGGCCATCGGCGTCGGAACCGGGATTCATTACGCCATACTGCAGAATTATTTTACCATCCGGATAAAGAATCGCCTGAAAAGTGAGCGATCCGGTTCCGGTGGTTGAATAATAATTACGGATATCTACAAAGCTTGCTATAAATCGATTATTGGCGGCATCATAGTAGTAATATATATGTCCGCCTTTTCTGGGGTCTAAATCATCCCACCAAATGGAAATCAGGTTATTGGGCGTGGTTGCATTGGGAAGATTAACATTGGAACGACTCGTTGATGGCGCTCCAAGTGTAATTATTCCATTGGAAGCGATATATAACTTTGTATAGCTATTTTCATAGAAGGGAAATGAGAATCCAATATTAAGCGCCGCGCTGGTATCATCATCGCCCAGACCAACCAATTCGGTTCCGACCGTTGAAATATCTATCCAACTATATACTGGGCCCATCGGATCATCGGAATCAATCCAAGAATGTCCCCAACTATCCGGTCCGCCATTATCCCGGATGACTGCCGCAAAGAATGGCTCATCCAATGGGGATTTTTCCTGATCGCCCATTCGATATCCAATCGGTTCGAGATAATCTGATGTAATTGCATTCAATATTTTTCCGTTAAACATTTGGCGGCTTACCTGATAACTCAATATTCCCGGGCCGCTATTTTCAATTAGCAACGGCATAGTCGTCTGTTCACCCGTAGCCAACGAGCTGTTAAGGGAATCCTCGGCGATATAGATGTTAGGCATAAAAATATGAAGTGATACAGAAATTGTTCCGTTGGGGGTGTCTGGATCATTACTGGTAAATGAAATGGCGCCATAATGATTCCCGAGCGCCATTCCGGTAGAATTTACGGCAACTATAAAAAGAAGGCTGTCGCCGGCGGCAATACTTTTTTGCGCTGTATCGAGCGCCAGCCAGCTGTTGACTGAGCTAAATCGAATACGAAGTAATGTCTCACCGGTATTGTTTACAACTATTGTATCATAGCCAATCCCGCCGGATTGTAATGAATCAGCAATGCTTAATGGAGTATAGGCGACATTGGGATTTCCCGATGCGGTCTTTCCATATCCCTTTAACTCTATATCATCAATATTCCATCCGCAATATTGCGCTGAGCCATCGGTTGTACCAATGCCGAATCGTATTTGCAAATTGGGATTGCTGTCGGCATATTGTGAGACATCGTAGTACATCTGGTTCCATGATGATTCATTCAGAGTAGATGAGTTCTGGAATATGGTGGTCCAACTGCTTCCGTCATTTACCTGAAGATAGGCATGGTCATAACTGCCGGATTCAATGCCGAGCCATCTCCAGAATCTCAATTCAACGCCGTTGAAGTTAGAGCAATCAATCAGAGGAGAGGTGACCCAATAAGTTGAGCTAAGCGAACTATTATAATCTCCACCGGTACCACTGGTAAGATCATTTCCAAGCAAATAATTGTCGGCGCTTGTGGAATGGTCTTGACTGGGGTCGGCATTGCCATAACTATCGTTTCCGGAGCCGCCGGTTGCGATACCGATTGTCCATTCACCGGAACCGCCCGTGCCCGTCCATCCTTGATTGAATGAAAAATTCTCCGTGAAAAAGATAACCCGATCGCCTACCATGTATGAGAAATTTACCGTATCATACTGACTGCCGTTTGAATTTATAAACAAATCAAAGTCTATAACATGAAATGTGGTACATGACGGGGATATATCGAATATATAATCGCTTATAGAAGTTCCTTCGCCTCCCAGAGCAGAAATAGTTGGGTAAGTCGAATATGATTGCGACACGGTAATAAGCGGGTCATTGGTGAATAAGGTTGCCGATGTATTATAAGCATTGCCTCCGCCGTTATTGGTCAGAGTGATTTTCATTGCCACCGTATCCCCGGGATTTGAGGCGCTGGCGGTATGGCTGTCAAAGGCAAAAACCGGCTCATTGGGAAGCGGCTGTAAGGCTACATCAACCTCGGTCGCATTATTATTGGTCACTGAAACGGAGAAGATCGTATCAGAGAAATAGCCATCAGCGCTGAATTGGACATTATATGTTCCGGAGTGAATCATCCTGTGGTAATCACCAACATCAGGATCGGTATACACCTCCGAATTATCAATATCGTGGCCGATTATTTTTATTTGTGCGAATATAGGCAAGCCGGTTGAGGCATCTGTTACAATACCTCTGATACCATACAGCGCATTTTCCAGCCAATTTAATAGAGAAACACGATTATAATTCCAATGGGCCGGAAGTTGGCCGGCAGGAAGAAGTTTCACGCTGGATATCTCAATGGTGACTTCACGGCAACCATACCACCAATTCATATAATCCTGCCTGCCGCCGTTGACTTCATACCAATCGTACCCATTGGTTATTCCATTATTCAAGTCGTTCATATAACTGGAACCGGCATAAATATGGACGGTGTCGGCATAGGCGCGGGAAATATCAATATACCACTGATCATCAGCGTGTCTTGTTGCCCAGGTATCCCATGGGTAGTTTACTACTTCGGCCCCCCCATGAAAATTAGCGGAAATGCAGAAACTATGCGCCGCCGCCAGATTCATCATAGCATTGGTTTCGGCCTGCCAACTGTTACCATCAGGATGCGAACCATCCTCAGGGTCGGGGAAATTGCGGTTTATATCAATACCATTAGCATTATATCTGGTGGCATTATAGACAGTACTATTACCCCCGGCATACGTCCCATCCGGATTGGCCAGGGGATTTATCCAAATTTCACAATTATTCACCAGACGAGTCGCCATGGAATCTGTGCCATAGTTATTTAGAAGGTAATCAATCAATCTCAACATTAAAACATAACCGGTGGTCTCATCACCATGCATAGAGCTTGTGTATAAGACCTCCGGTTCGTCTTCTTCAGTATTGACATTATCGGATATTTTGGCAAAAAGGATATTTCTGCCTTGAACTGAATTTCCGGCAGAGACAATAACGCAAAGATTTGGGAAATTAGCCGCGAAATTATTCATCATGGTGATATAAGCATCATAAGTCGGGTAGTAATCCCAATCTTTCATGGCATCTTTGGTGAAAGCCATTTCGGGAATAATTAAAGTTCCCGGGTGCGGCAGAACCGTATATTGATAGCCAAGCTCCTCAAAGGCCTTTAATTCTTTTTCATTGGCATAGGCATAAACGGTGGAGACTTTGACGTTATCAATAGATATTATTCGGGTTAGCTTTCCTATTTCATCTCTTGATTTTATTTCAAAGCTGAAATAGGTCTCGATGTGCTCGGCGAAAATATTGGTGAGGGGTAAAGCTAAGATGAGGATAAATAATATTAAGGCTTTTTGCATGTTGTTTGCACCTTTGGGTCAAAATTTAAGGTAAGAAAACTCAGCAGTATTTCGGTAACCAAACATATTTTATATATCGTCAAAATGCAGGAACAAATCCCACCGCGACGAGTTTTGTCCCTGAAAATTATTGGGCGTAACCCGTCGCATTTGCGGCGGGTTACGCCACTAAAATCATCTATGGGCAGATTGGCGCTGGTCCACCCTTATACAGGAAGTTAATCAAGTGAGTAACATCCTGGATATTTGTCACGCCACTGCCGTTGGCGTCACCGGCTTCCAGCGGACTCGGCGCTGGTCCGCCCTTGTATAGGAAATTTATCACATAGGTAACGTCCTGAATATTGACGACTCCACTTCCATTGGCATCGCCGCAAACGTATGCCGGTCCAACCGTTATAGCGACGGGAACATCCCATGTTGGCGTATCCGGATCGTTGGAGTTAATAGTCAGCTTGCCGGAGAAATCTCCTTCTGGAAGTTCAGTGGCATCAAATCCTATCTGCACCGTATCGGCGCTGAAGGCGGGCACTGTTCCGCTTGAGGGAGAAACCGAAAGCCAACTGGCGGCATTAAATAATACGGCAAGATTATTATGCATATAGGCCGCATTATATACCACAGCCAACCCATCCGTTCCGCCGGAATTTTCAATGCCGACTGTGGCGCCATTAAGTCCATCAACGTCAGAGCCGGGATCCATGTTACCATACTGGAGCAATACCTTGCCGTTCGGATATAAAATTGCCTGGAATGACAATGAACCGGTGCCGGTTGTGGAATAATAATTGCGAATTTCGACAAAGCTGACAATGAATCTATTGTTGGCTACATCGGAGTAATAATAGATGCTTCCGCCTTTGCGAGGATCCAAATCATCCCACCACATGGCCATCATGTTATTCGGCGCGGCTGTGTTCGGGAAATTGGTGTTGGTTCGGGTGGTCCAACCCTTGCCAAAAGTGATAATACCGTTGGATCCGATATTTAGCGAATTATATGTATTTTCGTAAAACGGGAAATCAAATCCAAGCGGCAGGGCGGCGGTGGTATCGTCATCGCCAAGCGTTACCGCCGTTCCCGCTCCAGAGATATCCACCCAACCATACGTTGGGCCAGAGGGATCATCAGAATCAATCCATGAATATCCCCAACTATCCGGGCCGCCACTACTTTTGGTCACCTCAGCATAGAACGGTTCAGTTTCCGAATCGCCGGTTTTCTCAACATCAGCGGCACGATATCCAAGCGGCGCCGCCACTGTCTTTGCGGCCAAAACACCCTTGCCATTAAACATAAGGCGAGAGATGCTATAGCTCAATTGCCCGGGACCATTGTTGGTTATCACAAATGGCTTGGTTATCAATTCACCAATAGCGACATCTTCATCTACTGATGTTTGACCGATAAAAATATCGGGCGTCCAAATATAAAGATTGACTTGGATAGAACCATTGGGGTTGAGCGGGTCGTTAGATGTATAATTAAGTGTGCCGGTATGATTACCTACGGCCAATCCTGCCGTATTTACAGTCACGGCAATAAGCAAGCTATCAGCTGAAGAAACATTATGCTGGGCAGTATCGAAAACGAGCCAACTTGTAGAGGGGCTAAATCGGATTCTTAATAATCCATCTCCCTGGTTCAGGATTTTCATCGTATCTACAGTAGTTTCACCAGAGCTTAAACTATCGGCAAAATCATTTGGTAGATAAACCAAATGCGGCGTTCCGCTCTGGGTTTCACCATATCCCTTTAACTCAAAATCATCTATGTTCCAACCGCAATACTGAACCGAACCATCGGAGTTGCCGATTCCAAAGCGAATCTGGAAATCGGGATTACCATCGGCATAAGTAGAAACATCAATGAACTGCTCGCCCCAGCTGGTTTCACTCATGGTAGCGCTATTTTGATACAGCGTTACCCAGCTATTTCCATTATAAATCTGCAAATAGGCATGATCATACGAACTACTTTCGACCCCCAGCCAGCGCCAGAATTTCATTTGTACGCCGGTTATTTCACTGCAGTCAAACATCGGCGAAGTAATATAATAAGTGGCGCTCAAAGAGGAGTTGTAATCGCCGCCGGTGCCCGAAGTCAGATCATTACCCAGAACGAAATTATCATCGCCCGAGGAATGGTCAACCGACGGGTCTGGTCCCAAATATGAATCTGAACCAACTCCGCCGACCGCCGGACCGCGCGTCCATTCTCCTGAGCCACCATAACCTGTCCAACCCATATCAAAGGCAAAATCATCATAAAAGAATGCTACTCTATCGCCGACCACCATATCAAAGGTGACCGTTCCATAATATCCGCCGCCACCCGTCAGCGATATTTGCATATTGGCCAAATGCCCCATCGGGCAAGAGGCGTCGGCGGTAACGATAAATTTATTGGTGGAATTGTTGCCGGTACCACCGCCCGATGCGATTGTGCCAAAATCTCCAGCGTCATCGCTTATGGAAACATAAGTATCTGATTCAGACAGCGTTCCCAAAAGGCTAACTGCATCAGCAGAACCGTTATTGTTGAGAATCACTGTCAATTCAGCGGTTTCACCCGGGTCAAAATTATTATTTCCATTTCCACTCAATTCATTGAACAGAAGCGAGACATAACCGACTGCCGGGGAATGGGCTGTTAAGGAAATATTACTGGTCCAAGTTGTATCTTTGCCGGTACCGGTTACCTCAAGCACAAAATCGATTTTGTGGTTATCGGGAGTATTGCCGGCGACCGTGAAGGCAAAAGCATCGGCAATATTAAGTATCCCAAACTCACCTGGAATAGCACCGTAAATTTCGCTGTTATCGGTTATAGTTATATATGAATCAGTACTGGTCAATACTGCAGATACATCAAAGGCGGTATCCGGACCGACATTCATAAGCTGAACGCCCATTGCTATTGATTCACCGCAATTAACCAAACCGTCATTATTTCCACTGATATCATTTATGTCATGATCATCATACATCACAAATGGGCCTTCGGGGGAAATAATCTGTATGGTTGAGATGTATGGAATTCTATTTTGAGCCGTGACAACTATGTCCGCCGTCCCTGGAGAAGGGAATGGTTCAAGCTCAACCGCAACCGATCCCGAGGCATCAACATAACCGGCGCCATGCAGTGTACCGTTATAGCTTATTCCTACATAGGAACCGGGATCGGCATTTACCGTGAATGTTGTGGCCGTAAAAAGAACCGTTGAGAAATGGGTAATATTATTGGTCAAGGGAACACGCAGGTAAGTCATGACTGAGGGGTCGCCCATGAGGGTATACATTTCCCAATAGTATGCTTTCCGACTGCTACTGGAAGCACTCACCGCCATATTGCCGCAATAAATTATGGAATAATTGGTGATATAATGGCTTGAGTCCGGCTCGCCATGGTCATGGAAAAGCCCATCATAAGCGCCAAGACCGGTCTGCTCATAAGTAGGACCTGAACCAACGACCGGGCCATATCCAACTCCCCACCAGTAATCCTCATCCCAATAAGAGGAATTCGTGCCGCCAATGTATCCTATTCCACCCTTGTCCTGAATCTGCAGGAAAGCCTCCCCAAAACATGGCGTAGTGTAATCGGTTCCAAAGGTATTGGCCAAACAGCAATTTCCTATACCAAGGAGATATTTATGATAATTTGTCAATCCTGGAATATCGCTGGTATTAAATGGCGGGTCAGCGTGTCCGGTATGACTGCAGTGCGCCGTATAATTGTAAAGGCCAACTCCATCACTAATTGTTTGAATAATGGCCGCGGCGGCTCCCGGTGCATCCGAGGCGGGATAGAGCCACACATTGGGTGTTATCCCATGAGCGGCATTGAAATAATAATTGGTTCCATAATTTATCTGCCCATTTCCATAAGTTGGTGCATAAGTAGCATCGACTCCGGAAACCAATGTTACCTCAGAAAGATAACTTGGGTCAGGCATCAAATATTTTTCATATTCCAGTGTTTTATCAATCTGCGGCTGTAACTGAGTTGTATTTTGGGCGGAGAATCTTCCAAAATATATCTCAGGGTAAAGGTCGCCGGTAAATTCGCAGAAAGGTTTGTCTGTGATATGACTCCCCGCCGTTCCATTAAAGGGCGGAATCTGCTGGGCATCACCAACAAGCAATACAAAAGAGGGCGCCGGGTCAGTGGGCGTGCCGGCATTATATACTGATTGAATATAATTCTTTATGGCGGTATTGGTGGTCCCGATAACATCCGTGTAAGCGGTAATGACCTTAAATCCTTTTAGGGTTTTCCATTGAATAAACGGCTGAAGCTGGGCTTCAAACATCCGGTCGGAAATAATCAACAATTTCATCGGATATTTGACCAAATCCGCCTTAACATCCATCAATTCCCCTGAATAATTAATAACCTGTTCATATACCGGTTCAAATGCCGGAGAATAATATTTCTCTCTCATTGACTGGGTCAGCTCCCAATCCCCATTCCTAAAATTGATTTGAATCGTTACATTTTTATGCACACGAATTTTGTTTTCCACAGGGTTGTATTCAACCGGAGAAATGGCAACTCTGCCAATGTGCAGAGCTCTCATGGTTCCCATATCCTCGGTTTCAACCAGAGGGAGGGCATAATAGGCGCTTTTTGAGTAAGTCTCTCTTTTATATTCGAATGGCACTAAAGCCGGATCATCCGATTTTGATAGAGATGGTTGTGCCGGAATCAAGGGGTCGCTCAACCCATAATCAGACAACGAAAATTCTTCCGTTTCACTGCTTATTACTTGATATTCAATTTCACTTCCAAAAGGGATTGTAATAAGCTTTCCGATTACGGGAAGATTCGGTTCCCCGATATTAAATGAACGGGTGAATCCATCAATTTTGGCCAGAACAAACGAACCTTCCGGCGTGGTGACAGGCACAAAATCGATTTTCTCGATTTCCATCTTTAATGTTATGCCGGACCTGTCCTGACTCAGCAGTTTCACTCCCGATGGGGAACTACTCAGCATAACCGACTGCTCCGCATACGTGAAGACCGTTAGGCCAACACATAGCAAAACAGTAATCCATGTTCTCTTAACGAGCCTCTTCAAACTGACCTCCGATAATTGATTTGATAAAAGCTTGCAATTTTCATCAATTTATTTAAGATTCCTCAAAACAGCCTATTGAAATTAGGCCGCGAAGGGGAAGGACCTTCAATTGCCCCGATTTCAATATACATGAGGATTTTTGTAGTTTTCAATCTGCGTGACACTCCCAAATCTCCCGATGACCAGAATTAATTTCTGACAATGGAGCTATTTTTCACAATAAGGCGAGTATGCACAATTTAACGCCGTCTTGAATCATAATAGTCACTTCGGACGACGATTTTTCACAATTGCAACCTCTTATAGGATAATGAATTTTATGGTTTTGTCAAGAATTAGTTTGGCATAAAATAAAATTCAATTTGAGATAATATTTATCTTTTATGACTCTTCGACCCGACAAAAATTTTTCATCAATTTTGATTGAATTAGAATAATAATATTTCTATATTTTATGGTATGGCTGGCACGACGCAATTGTATAAAAAATTCGCCTCTGTTTATGATAACTTCGGATTTGATAATTTTTCCATTAAAATGGTTGATTACACAAGGCTGATCCTGGAAAAATTACATTTCACACCTGAAAGTATTCTTGACCTATGTTGTGGAACTGGGACAGCGGCGATTTTATGGGTTGAAAAAGGATATAAAGTCGCCGCTCTGGATCAATCTAAAGATATGCTTGTCTATGCCATCAAAAAGGCTCGGAAAAAGAGAGCAAGAATTAGCTTTTATAGGGGGAAGCTTGATGACTTTCATATCCGCAAAACTGGTAAAAAAGAACTTCGGCAGTTTGATTTGATAACCTGTTTTTTTGACAGCATCAATTATCTTCTTGATGAAGAAAAACTTAAAAAATGTTTCTATTTGGTCAACGCTCATTTAAGACCCGGGGGGTATTTTATTTTTGACATGAATACTCACCATGGCCATAAGTCTGGCTGGGGGAATAACTGCCATGTTAAACGGGATTCGAGACATTTTTTGGCTATGCAAGCCAAATTCGACAAAGAATCTGGACAGGCAGAGCTATTGGCAGCATTATTTACAAAAAAGGGGAAGTCATGGGAATTATCAGAAGAGATTCATCGACAAAGAGCCTACCCCAATTCGCGACTTGAATCTCTATTGAGGAGAAGTGGATTTAATCCCATAAAAATTTATCGATGTCTAAAATTCAATAAACCAAACGCTAAAACAAATAGGATCGCCATAGTGGCAAGAAAGAAAATCTAATCGTTAAAACTCGCCCCACGAAGTATCAACTTTTGATTCCGGCATATTCAAAAATGTCTCGAAATCAAATTTTTCAATATATCCTTCGGCAATGTATCTAATCAATTGCTTAAATTCTTCTTGATTAATATAGCCATCTCGAAGCCCCTTCACTTCTCCCTGCAAATTGAAAAATATATGCACCGGGTAATTCTCAATCTTAAAGGCCTGCTTGAATTTTTCACCGTTATATTTTTCGCCATAGAATTCCACCTCTCCGAGGCTATCAGGATTTACCGAAATGGATGTAAAATGCTCATTCAAGTATTTGATTATCTCCGGTCGAGCGAAAATATCTCTATTCATCCTTTTGCAGAATTTATCTTTGGCAGAATTTACATACATGTAAATCGGATTTGTTCCAAATGGGAAAACCGGGAGGGCCCACTTCCCATCCAGCCAGGCTACCGTTTTCTTAATATCAGCCGGAGTTTTATGATCCTTACCACAGCCGACGATTTGAAAAATCATGGCTATGGCCATGATTGTCAATAGGGCTAATCTTCTCGTCATAGGTTCCCAAATAACGGGTCGACCGATCCGTTATTCTAACAGGATGCTCACCCAAAGCTCTTTTTACTACAGGAACCGGAACTACAGTTTGAAGATGAATGACCGACAAAGGCATTTGATGCAAAGGTTGATACCATTTTATCGACAGAATTTGAGCCACAGTCCGGGCAATCGGGTTTGTCAAAATGTTTGAAAACAAGTTGCTCGAATCTCTTGCCGCAATTTCCACATGTATATTCAAAAATCGGCATTATTACCTCATATCTATCAACGAAATAGCCGCACCGGCTATCATTCCCAAAAGGGCCGCCCGGCCTGTATCACATATAAGCGGTCAGGTTACCCCGACTATCCCATAAATATAACTCAGGCTTATGCCGGCCAGCCCACCAAATATAAGCCCCAAGCTCAATTTCGCAAAGAGCTTTTTATTTAATTTCATTCATAATTCCCATCAGCTGTTTTTCCACATCGGAGGCCAATTCCTCCAATCCTGAACTCGGAAACATCTGCGATATCATAGATGGTTTTGCCAGAGTCATGGATGTTTTCCCCTTCTCACTACGTATTACGATTTTGCAGGGCATAAAAAGGGAGACATCAATATTTTTGTCAAGCGCTTTATAGGCAAAGGCTCCATTGCAGACTTCATAAATTTTCAACGGTTCTATCTGAAATCCTTTTTCCGCAAGAATTGCCTGCGTATCATGAATGGCCAGTA
>JAGVEJ010000001.1 GCA_020058225.1 Candidatus Zixiibacteriota bacterium
CCGATCTGAGACCGGACTCGGAAATACCGGGCTTGGAAATAAATAATATCATATTCATACCGACGGCAACATCACTTGTTCAAGGGATAGACTCCAAATCATTTGGATTTTCATATGAAATTCGTTCTGATTCATCCAAGGAAGATACTACTCCGGATACGCTCAATTTCATAATAGCGGCTCCATATCCCAATCCGGTATCAATTGACTCTGTTGTCTTTTCGGCAGTATTTTCAGCAAATAAGCCATGGTTATATACAGATCCGCCTGCGGCAACCCTAATGGTTGATATATTTAATATTGTGGGCGAAAAAATATTTGAACTTTCGGGGAGAAATGCTTTGTCAGGGGTCAGCCTTCCCTGGCATTTGAAGAATTATAATGGCCGGGAAATAGCGTCAGGAATTTATTTTGCCATCTGCAGACTTCAATTCTCTGATGGCAGTTCTGAGATAATCAAGAAATATAAACTTGCCGTAATAAGATGAGTTTGGGTCTCAAAATTGTCACCAGAGTCGCTGTTTTTGCGGCTCTGGTTTTTATTTTTTCATATCTTGCCGCTTTTCTTTATAATGTAAACCCTGCCTTTTTTATAGTTTTCTCGGCCGGATTCCTTTGGGGTTTATGGCCTGGGGTAGGGGTTGGAGTTATAGGATTTTTCTTCTGGTCGAATTTTAATCCAATGGGACCGGTACCGTTTCCCCTTTTGATATCGCAGTTGATCGGGATTTCGTTTTCATCAGCCATTGGGGCGATATCATCAGGTTTTTTTCGGCCTACTGCGGTTGGCATTAAATCCACCATTATAATGATTTTGGCCGGTTTGCTTTCAGGATTACTTTATCATGTTGTTGTCGATGTTGTTGATGCCTGGCTATATCAGCCATTTTGGCCACGATTAATAGGCGGGACGGTATTTTCATTGATAACTGTTATTTCAAATTGTATAATATTTCCCATGTTCTATCCGGCATTAGTTTTTTTGTATCATAAAGAGAAAAAGCCTGCTTTATGAAAAACCGTTTAATCGTTCTTGGGCTGATAATATTTTTCCATTTATCAGCCAGTTGGCCATTGCAGGCTCAAGAATTTGATGATACGGCTATCAATGATACTTTGGAAATTTTCTCTGATTCAATGGAAATAAATTACTTGGATTCTCTCGCCATGGCCGATTCGGTGTTCGTTCAAAAACAAGCCCTGCAATTCTACAATTCCACCGATACTTTACTTTGCCGATTTCTTATAAGACGGCTTAGTCTGGCCGATGAACCAAATCGTTCTTTTCAACATGATGCCGCCGACTATTTAAGGCTTAGGCCATCGAATTTTATCAAAGAAGAACAATGCACTCCATATCGCAAGACAGTTGCGCCATTTGCCATTAATGGCAACCGAATCAATGCCATCTATAATAATAGAACATTAAATCCGCTTGAGCATATTCCTCAGCCGGATAATCAGATTGATTTCAATGATATTCCAACGGCCGCTGTTGCGAATATATACAACATTGAGGGGCCATTGGGGTTGGCCTTTGGCGCCGAGAATACCACATCATCGTTGATAATGACACCGTTTCGCCCTGAGACCACAAGGGCAGAGTCGCGCCTTGTTGTTGATAAGGGGGATTACGGTTATTCCAATACCAAGGCCCTGTTTGCACATAGAACGATCGGAGGACAATCGATCAGGGCCGGAATTGAATATAGACGGGCTGATGGGGCGGCGTATTATCAGGACGATGACTCATATCATCAGTGGGGAGAATTGATTTATCCTTTGGGTGATCGAATTAGAGTAAATTTGAACGGGCGATTATACCGACGTCGGGGAACCTATAATCTACTTCCGGATATTTCCGGTTTTACCCTAGCCCGGAGTCGTCGGGATAGGGATCTATCCGCCAGCATAGCATATTACCACTCGCCATCTGCATCTTCGAGTATTGAATTTCGCCATCAGCGATCCGAGTCGAATTTAGATGAATACACTTATCAATATAAGCGTCGTATTGATAATCTGGATAATTCATTACGGTTGAATCATGATCGGAAATGGGGGGAGGCGGATATTCGCTCAACAATGTCGATTGCCCAAGAGGAATATAATGATTCATCAACGAAAATGCGACGACTAAGAGGTTCTATTGATACGCGGTATCTGCGCGGGAATGAAGAGAAGTCCCTATTTTCATATCTGCGGATTGAGAAGGTCGAAAATTTTGCTCCAGGGATTGCCACTGCATTGGGGTATCTAATTAACCGCCCTGAATATTATTTATTGATATCAGCCGGATATACTACCAAATTTCCGCGTCAGTATGAACTTTATCTGAAGCCGCAAACCACAAATATTTTGGCTGGAGGCAATCCTGATTATTATGAATCGGGAGATTCTGCTTTGAAGGCGGAGAAGCAAATTACAGCGAGTATTTCATCAGGGTATGGCAGAGTCGGCAATGAAGTTTTGGTTTCAGTAACCGGCGGGCATATCCATAATGGTATCGATTGGTATAGCAAAAATATGAATTATTCCGGCGTTAATCTAACAGCATGGCAGGCGGGCAATGCGAATTTTGATTTTTTGACAGTCTCAGCTCAGAAGAATATATCTTTTGGCAATCGGCTACATTGGTCAGGAAAGGGCAGTTATCATTATATTAATTATACTGATGATATCAAAGAGTCATATTATCCAGATTATCAGCTATTTTCCAATTTGGAGTTATATCATTATTGGGGCAAGCTGGATATCCATCTTTATGGGTATGGGGAAATCATTTACAGTGGACCTTATTATGGAGTTGATCTCACGCCTTTGGGCGAACAGCCGATTATAAATCTAAAATTATCATTTCGGATAAAATCATTTCGATTCCATTATGTTTTTCAGAATATCTTAAATCGCCGTTATCAATGGCGGGAGTATTATACAATTCCGGGCGGTTTCAATTATTATGGATTTGTCTGGAATTTTTTGGATTGAGTATTGCAAGTGCATGTTGGGAGACTCCTGCCGGCGCGTAAAAAAAGCGCCTAAGTGCAAACCGGTTGATATTTTCTGGGTTCCCCGCCGCGGGGGCTTGTTGAAAAAGCCTTATTAATAGGAAAAAGCATATTTTTGGGCACCAAGACCCGAAAAGTGTCTTGCCCCGACTTCAATCGGGACATCCAGAAAGTAGTTACATAACTGTTCGTCAATGCCGAATCCGGTCCGTCAAGAGCCGGAGCCCGACGGCCGAAGACGGACAAGTCAGCTACTGCTTTCTGGTTCCCGTGTCAAAGCACGG
>JAGVEJ010000205.1 GCA_020058225.1 Candidatus Zixiibacteriota bacterium
ATATGAGAGAGGTAATTGTAACCGATGAAAAAAGCATGTAAGCAACCACAATTTGAATTAATACCGCTTTCAGGGGTGAAGCTCCGGCCAGTATCATGCCGGTCATGGCGCCGGGAAGCGCCACGATTCCGACCGTCTCCATAAAATTAATAATCGAAATCATGCCGGCTTTGACGGCATCACGATAATATTTTCTTGAGGCCTCCTGCCAATTTTTTCCGAGGGAAAGAGAGGTTTCAATAGCCAATCGATTATTTTTCAAGTCAGAACCGATACGGTTAAATGAAATCGACGCCGCATTCATGGAATTTGAAATTATCATGCCGGTAAGAGGAATAATATATCGAGCCTCAATGGTGATAATTTTCAATGCCAGCATCAGGCCAAGCGTTATCATTGAGCCGACAGATAGGGATATGAAGGCAATCTTGAATCCGGCCTTGAAATGCTCCGCTCGTTTGCTTGAAGTGTATGCGGCTACTGTCAACATTACTATTACAGATAATGCCATCGGCCAGAATGATTTGGAGTCGAATATAAATTCCAGCACATAACCTACCGCCACAAGCTGTATGAACGCTCGAATTGTCACGAAGGTCGATTCTTTTAAGACGGGGATCGATTTTATTTTTATGAGGATAAGAGCGAGAACGGCCAATAAAAGGGCCATGGTAACTTCAAAATAGCCGGTTTCTATCATACCAATTCTTTATTAATATATTTTAGTCCCAACTCAGTTTGGGGAGTGTTTAGAACTTTGTCGGTTGCGCCATGTTCGATAAGTTTGCCCGCTACCATTAGCAGTGTTTGCCCTTCCATTCGTTTCGCCAGCTCCGGATTATGAGTTACAATTATGGCTGTCAATCCAAGTTCTTGTGACAGGGATAATATCAACTGCTCAATGATTTGTGCCATTGATGGGTCTAAAGCTGAAGTCGGCTCATCCAAAAGGAGAATCTCCGGTTCAAGCAGAAGCGAGCGGGCCAGCGCCACCCTTTGCTTTTCGCCGACAGATAAATCGTTGGAATTTTTGTTGATAAATTCTCTTTTGAGACCGACACGTTCCAATAGGGCTGAATAGTCATGACCATCTTTTTGCTTTCGATGCCCCTTACAGCAATACTCGAGGTTTTCTCTGACTGAGCCGGGGAATAAAAAGGGGATTTGAAAAATCATCGCTATTTTCTTGCGAAGCTCAGTCGGTTGATATGATGAAATTAATTTGCCGCGGAAGAAAATTTCACCTTCGGTCGCCTCATCAAGCCGATTTAATAGCCTTAAAAATGAAGTTTTACCTGCCCCTGAGGGACCGACAATATTATAAATGCTTCCCGCATCAAAGGAGTAGGAAATTGAATCCACGATCTTAATCTTCCCGTGGGAGTTACCGGCAATCCGGCCAACTTTTCTTGTTTCAAGAATTATCATGCTAATAATTGAAGGAAATAAATTGCAGACATTATTTGGGGGATTCTCCGAAGTAGATGAAACGGTCAAGGAGTCTAACATACTCCGACCATCCCGAACCGGTTTTATCTTTTATCCTCTCAATGGCGCCCATTTTGGAATCAATTTCATCGGCATAGAAGAGAATGAAAGCTTCGGGAATCTGCGGGACGATGGGCGAGGCGTATTCCAGCATCCCTTGATGCGAAATAATCAAATGCCGCAATTTCATGAGGAGATTAGGAGGAAAATTTTCAATTACCTCTGCTTTTTTGGCGATGATATGGTCAGCCCAGCAGATATGGCCTATCAGTCGCCCCTCATCGGAATAATCAATATAAGAAGTAATTTTATATTGAGATATTTTTCCCATATCATGAAATAGCCCGCCAAAAATCAACAAGTCTTTATCGAGAAAATAATATCTTCTGGCCAAATCAAGGCATATTTCGGCCACATTGGCAGAATGTTCGGCCAAGCCGCCGATACAGGCATGATGCCATAATTTTCCTGCCGCCGCCTTTAGATATATATTTTGAAAATTGGCATCATTCCAGAATGAATCCGTCAAATTCTTGATATGGCCATTTTCAATTTTATTGATCAAAGAAAAAATCCGCGATTTTAATTCCTCTTCGGAATATTTAGAGCGGGGAAGAATTTGCGCCAGATCATAGTCATCTTCGGCGGCGAGTCTCAGTTTGGCAATCTTTAACTGGGGATTACCTTTATAGTCGCCAATCACTCCCTTGATTTTGACCACCATACCCTCTTTTAGCTCTTCCAAAGCGAATCTATCCGGTTCCCACCATACCCCGGCGATGCGGCCGGAGGCATCGCCAAATTCAAAACTTATGAAATTACTGCCATTAAATTCTCTGATATCTCTTTTGCGCACCGAGAGAAAGGCGGTGATGGTCTCATTTGGAACGAAATCTTTTATCATACCATATAAATAATAAAATGAACTTTTTTAAGATAATCTGATTTGGCCGAACGGCAAAGCGATTTTTCTTTATATATGAGTCGATAACCAATATATTCTCAAATGATATGAAAATTCTTAATCGATATATTTTGGCCGAACATATCCCGCCCTTTTTATTTTCGGTCTTTATTATTACTTTTATCCTTGTTCTGGAAACCATCCCCAAAGTCGTAGAACTGGTTATTGATAAGAATATTTCCGTAATAATTGTGTTGGAACTGATATTCTTGAATTTAGCTTGGATGACTGCTCTTTCAGTTCCAATGGCGGTATTGGTGGCCACCCTATTAGCTTTTGGCCGGTTGACTTCGGATTCCGAGATTATTGCGATTAAATCTTCGGGGATAAATCTTCTGAGAATCCTAATCCCTCTTATGGTTGCCGCCTGTATTCTTACCTATGGCATGATTGAATTCAATGATAAAATTTTGCCGGATCTCAACCATAAGGCACGGGTACTGACCGGCGATATTAGAAGTATGCGCCCGACACTTACTTTTCGGCCGGGAATATTTATTACCGACCTTTCCGGTTATATAGTTTTAATTGACAAAATTAATCATACAACTTCGGAGGTTGAGGGAGTCCGGATTAGTGAAACCAAAGATCCGGCGCATCCGCGGATAATTGTGGCGCGGGCAGGGTTAATGAAATTTATCGACAAAGGCCAGACGGTGCAGTTTACTTTGTATGACGGCGAACTGCACATGCTCGATACAAGGGAACCGTCAAACTACCGCAAAGTTGATTTCAAGGAGCAGGTAATCCATGTTGGCGGCATCGGTTCGGAATTGAAGCGCTCGGGATCAACTTTTCGCACCGATAGGGAAATGAATATTGTTCAGATGAAAGAGGTTGTAGAGCAAGCCAAAAGCGCCGTGGCGCCTTTCAATACAAGAATTTATAATGCTATCAAGAAGAAGTTTGATTTTCTTTTTGGCGATTCCTTGGTTTATGTAAAAGACAGCACACGAACCGACTCCAGCGCCCTCGCTTTTCTTAAGGCAGATATGCGCAATACCTATTCCATGTTTCAGCGCGAGGCTGGTCAGATTCGGGAGCAGAAAAAAATTGAAAATAAATATATGATAGAGGTTTATAAAAAATATTCCATCCCAGCGGCATCTTTTGCCTTTATTCTCATTGGGGCGCCGCTGGGGATTCTCACCCGCCGGGGCGGAATGGGCATTGCTGTTAGTATCTCGCTATTGATTTTTACGCTTTATTGGGCATTTTTAATTGGCGGGGAGGATCTTTCCGACCGGGGACATATTACTCCCTTTTGGGCCATGTGGTCCGCCAATATTCTGGTCGGGATAAATGGCTTATATTTACTAATTAAAGTAGTCACGGAAAAACCTCTGTTTGCCTTTTTTAGAAAATGATTAAAGTACTCGATAGATATCTGCTTAAATATTTTGTACTATCGCTGATAACCATCAGTCTGGGATTTAGCATATTCTTTATCGCCATCAATATGGTCGAGGAATTGCGGGATTTAATTGACAACCATGTGCCTATATTGCAGGTATTGATATACTATATCTATTTTGCGGGATGGATAACAAAGTCATTTCTTCCGGTATTTGTTTTGTTGGCGGCCCTGGTATCCATAGGGCTATTGGCGCGCCGCAATGAAATATTGGCTATGAAAAGTAGTGGCCTTTCGCTATATCGAATTGCCGCCCCATTATTAATATTCTCTTTTCTTCTGAGTATGGTGCATATTTATTACAATGAATTTATTTTCCCCGATTCGAATAAGAAACGGGTCGAAATGAAAGAATATATCATCGAAAATCGATCCCGAGATCAATCTGCATCGCGCAATATCTACCGTCAAGTGAACAAAGACCTATTTTTTATCATAAATTCCTACAATATTCCAAAAATGGAAGGGAATGATATCAAGATATACCGCTCAGAAGAGAATAAGCTGGCTGAATTGATAACAGCGAAGAAAATAAAATATACATCCCAGAGCTGGATGTTGTATGACGGGACAAAACGTTCCTCCATTGATAGCGGAGCGCCGTATGTTACATTTGATTCCCTGCCGGCCGGATATATTAAAGATAAACCCTCCGATTTCGAAGTTCCCTTGGGGAAACCGGAAGATATGGGATATAAGGAACTAAAGCATTATATCAATCTGATGAAGCGTACCGGCGGGCCGTACCGGCGGGAATTAGTTGACCTTAAAATAAAATTGGCCTATCCATTATCCTCTTTCATTGTCATATTAATATGTGTGCCGATAGCATCGAATCCGAAAAGGGGCGGAATTGCCGTTTCGTTTGCTCTTGGGTCCGGCATTGCCATGATGTATTTTGTGGCCTTCAAAATAACACAATCTCTGGGATATAGCGAGAAACTTCCTCCCGATATTGCGGCCTGGGCGATCAATGTATTTTTTCTATTGGTTGGTATTATTATAATGTGGAGAGCCAGGAAGTAGAGTGGCATCTTTGTGGCGGCGAGACTTGCCTTGGCTGAATATACCATCCGGAGCATTGTTTATTCTCTCACGGAGTGCGGCATGTTCCAAGGAATTTCAAACGATATCTCCACGAGGCCGTTGAATTGGCCATTCTCAAATTGGGGCGATTGATAAATGATTTTTTTGACGCCATTCTTTTCGATGGTGTAAACATTTTCTTTTTGAGAGTCCATCAACTGCCGCAATTTATTCTTTGAATCTCCGGGATGGCAATCATATAAATTTTTGCCGATTAATTCGGCGCCGCCGTAATTTTTGAAGGTTTCAATCGACTTGTTATTCATTTCAATGATAATTCCGTCGGCATCGCAGATGGTAATTGCCGCGGGGAATTCTTTTGTCCATGATTGATTGTTCATATTTGGCTTCCTCTATTTCACAGATTAGCGGGACTTATATTGTCCTTATTGCATATTTTCCATCGAAGCGAATTGTTGGGAAAGTTTGTAGTTGCTCATTTACCTAAAATAACCGGTATAGACGCTGAGGTCAATCACTTAGATATTTTGCTTGATATTTGCCTATTTTTCGTTAAATTTGACCGTCTTTGGAGGATAAAAGCCGAAGATGTCTTCAAAAGGAGAGGTGTCCGAGTTGGTCGAAGGAGCATGCCTGGAAAGCATGTAATCGGGTAACCGGTTCCTGGGTTCGAATCCCAGCCTCTCCGATATAATTCCTTCTAACAAATTATCTCGCTGAATCGCAGAATGTTATTGACAAAATCCTCTCCGATTTTGTATTTTTCTAACAATGGTCTAACGGAAATTTTGGTTTTTTATGGCAAGTATCCATTTTAAAAAATCCGCAAGCGGAGAAAAAGTCTATTATTTGGTTGTTTCCTACAGGGGAAAACACAAATGGATAAGAGCTGGAAATTTGAATGAAGCCCGGGATCTCAAGAAAAAGATTGAGTCTATGGAAAATTCCCAGCGACTGGAAAAATTAGGCTTGGCTCCTTTTGACAAAAGGATTGATGAACTATTCCAAGAATATGCTGACTATGTAAGATTCCGATCGTCGGCGAATACTGTGAAGAGATATCTCAGTGTCCTTAATACTTTTCCAGTGTCTTGTCCCAGAATTATCTTGCATAATTAGTTTGAGGGTTTTAGCTTTCTTTTGATGGAAAGGAAGGAAGCTATGACTCTTGGTCGTCCGATGCC
>JAGVEJ010000226.1 GCA_020058225.1 Candidatus Zixiibacteriota bacterium
AGAGTCGTATAAAACCCTTTGGGCAATGCTATAAATACGGTTTTTATTATATCAGTCATATTTTATTATCTAATCCAACATTCTCACAATAAATGCGGTTGCCATGACATTAAGCAATGCCAACGGGAATAAAACTTTCCAGCCGAGATTCATCAGCTGATCATATCGCAAGCGGGGCAATGTTGCTCTCAGCCAAATATAAAATGACATAAAGAAAAATATCTTGATTAGAAACCAGACAATAGGCGGAAGCAGTGGCCCATGCCAGCCGCCCAAAAACAGGGTCGCCGCGACAGCCGATACCGCTATCATATTTGCATATTCGCCTATGAAAAACATGGCGAACCGAAGAGATGAATATTCCGTATGATATCCGGCCACTAATTCCGATTCGGCTTCGGGAAGGTCAAAGGGAGCCCGATTAGTTTCAGCAATGGCACAGATTACATATAACGCAAAACCCACAGGTTGCCTAAATATAAACCAATCAAAGAAATTAGCCTGTTGATCGACAAGCTCTTTCAATGATAAGGTTCCGGCAAGAACAATTACTCCCATGATTGATAGCCCATAGGCCACCTCATAGGATATCATCTGGGCTGAGGAACGAATCCCGCCAAGCAGAGAATATTTTGAGCCTGAGGACCATCCGGCAAGAACTATCCCATACACTCCGAGTGATGTTACGGCAAAAATAAATAGTACTCCCACGTTCATGTCGGAAATCACCATATCGACTTGATGTCCCATAATAGAGACTGTGGGACCAAATGGAACCACCGCATAAGTTAGTAGGGCCGGCACGAATGAAACAATTGGGGCTAACGCATAGGTCAGTCGTTCGGCATTATTGGGGACGATATCCTCTTTGAAAGCCAGTTTTATGGCATCTGCAATCGGCTGTAATAAACCATAAGGTCCGGCGACATTGGGGCCAATTCTATGCTGGAAACGCGCCATCAGCTTTCTTTCCAGCCATGTACTATAGGCGCAACCGGTTAGGACCGCCAATATTACCACAAGCACCTTTATAAATATTATGACAATTAGAGCCGTCATATTTAATCTTCGACCTTGCTGAGTTTCACCCTATCGATTCTCTTTTTCCGCATTTGAAGTATATTCACCGGTGTGGTTGCAAAATTGCGGCTTATGACCACAACATTATTATCAAGTATCTCCGAAATTCTGACAGGCAGAATAATCTTGCCGACTTCGGATTCAATTCTCAGCATTTCTGTGTTTTCAAGCTGTAATTTTTCCGCCATGGCCGGGGATATTTCCGCATACGGTTCACTGCCAAAGGCCGCCAAGGATTTGGCCTCTTTGGTATGGTGACCGTAATGATGCAAATCATCTGTTACAAAAAGCGGTATGGAAAAATCAGGCGAGATTTTTTCTTCTGAATATTTCACTTCGCCAAGTTTAAGTGATTGCGCCGCCTTTTCCGGCAGAACTGCCAGCAGTAATTTTATTTCATTATTCAATTGCTCAACTGATTCAAAAATAGGTTTATCCATCTCGACGGTAATCCTGCCAATAATATCAAAAGCCGGCAGTGAGCCATTCTGAGGCTTAATCGCCGCAGAAAAATGCTGAAGCCGCCCTTCAAGATTGATGAAATCACCGGCATATTCAGCCCAGCTCGAAAGGGGCAATACAACATCGGCTTTTTCCGTGGTTTCCGATTCAAACAAATCTGCGACGACAAGAAAATCCAGTTTCTCGATGCCATCTTTTGCAAATTGGCCATCAGGGTATGCCCAAATCGGATTGGCCCCAATTACAAACATGGCATCCATTTCTTCTTTTTTTGCCGCTCTAATCATTCTGTCAGCGGCCAATCCATTGCTATCGGGATAATACTTCCATATCTCTTTCATTTTGCCGATTAGATTGGGCGAAGGATATGGTATAACTCCCAATTTTTCAGCTCCCTTACTATTGGCTGATTTGTAAAGAAATCCAATCTGTCCCTTTTTATTAATGCCGGCAATTATTGTCAGATTATTAAGCGCGATTGACAGAAGCTCCCTGAGCGGAGAGGCCTTGATATATTCGCCGACTATTAGAGTGATATTCTTGGCCTTCCCCAACGCCATGGCAAGGGCGTTAATTCTTTCCTCGGATATTCCGGTAATCTTGGAAGCCGATGAAACCGTATTTGGATTTGCCATGGAGCCAAAATTGGAAACATCAACATCCGAAGCATTGAGCTTTTGGGATATAAGGCTTACACAGATTCCATTGATAAGGGCCTCAAGCGTGCCGGCATTGAAAATGATTTCATCAGTGGATATATCACCCGATTTAGTGGCAAAGGGGTTAAGCGTATATAATGAAGCCCCAAATTTTGTAACCGTCTTTCGAACCCTAAGATTTACAATCGGATGTTCTTTTATAAGATTCGAACCGATAACCAAAATCAAATCGGATTTTTCGATATCCGCAATTTTAAATTCCAATGATGCCATTTTGCCGAATGTATCGCCATATTTTTCCGCCAGCATCTTATAATCATTACGGAAATCCACATTGTTGGAATGCAGAACCGTTCTAAAATATTTTGAGAAGGCGTAGAGGGAGGCCAAATCAAGCGTTGGAGAAATCATGCCGCCGATGCAAACCCCGCCCTTTTTATCCTTAATTTCTTTGAACTTTCTTGCGATTAAACCAATGGCCTCATCCCAAGTTGATGTGACCTGCTTGTTGCCTTTTTTTATCAATGGTGTGGTCAGTCGATTTTCGGCGTTAGCGATTTGATATCCATAGCGGCCGATGTCGCAAATCCAGCCTTCATCGATTTCATCGTTTCTTCTTGATGAGGAACGGAATATTTTATCTCTGCGTTTCCATAAGGTTAGATTGCATCCATCGGCGCAGTAGCCGCATATTGATTTTACCTGCTGGGCTTTCCAAACACGAACTTTATAACGCCAGTCGGTATTGGTGAGAGCGCCAACGGGACAGATTTCGGGGAGATTCCCTGAATATAATGAATCGACTTGTTGTCCGGGAGCCGCATCGATCTCGGTTAGGTTGCCGCGCTGGAATACCCCCAAATCATACTCGCCGAATATTTCCTTATTGGCGCGAACACATTTATAGCAAAGGATACATCTATTCTGATTTCTGATTATTTCGGGACCAAGGCGGACATCATCAAAGGTCGATTTTCTATCCTTGATAAAGCGATACTTGTTAAAATCAAATCGAGAGTCATCAATCCCATGAGCGAAGGTATTATCCTGCAAATCGCATTCGCCGCCTTTGTCGCATGTTGGGCAATCAAGGGGATGATTAATCAATATGAACTCAAGAATGGCTTTCCTGCCCTGCTTAACTTTTTCGGTATCGGTATGAACAACCATGCCGGGCATGCATTCGGTGGCGCAGGAAACCTGAAGCTTGGGCATCTTTTCAATTTCGACATAACAAATACGACAGGCGCCCACCGGTTTCAGCTTGGGATGCCAGCAGAAAGTCGGAATCTCGATTCCCATCTTTTTGGCGGCCTCAAGAACAGTCGTTCCCTTGGGAACCGTGATCTCACGACCATCTATAGTCAAAGTAATGTTATTGCCACCATCAGCCATTATTTAAACTCAAACTCCGATTTCACCAGACATTTCTTGTGGTCAATATGGTACTGAAATTCATCCCTGAATAATTTCAACGCCGACTGAATCGGCATCACAGCGGCATCGCCGAGGGGGCAAATCGTGCGACCGAAAATATTATCGCAAATCGAATCAATCTTTTCCAAATCGCCGGGTTTTCCTTCGCCATGTTCAATACGGGAAATCAACTGTAAGAGCCATCCTGTACCCTCACGACATGGCGTGCATTTGCCGCAGGATTCATGTTTATAAAAATGAATCAATCGATCAATCACCCAAACCATGCAGGTTTTATCGCCTATTACAATCACAGCCCCCGACCCAAGCATTGAACCGGCGGCGGCAATTGATTCATAGTCGAGCGGCGTATCAATCTGATTGGGAAGCAAAAATGGCGTGGATGAGCCGCCCGGGATAATAGCCTTTAATTGATATCCATCAAGCATACCGCCACCGAGATCATTAATTAAATAAGATAGCGGCGTACCCATTTCCAATTCATAATTACCCGGCCTTTTTACATGACCGGAAAGTGAAAATATTTTGGAGCCTTTTGATTTTTCCGTGCCCATCGAGGCATACCACTCGGCGCCGTTGTTGATAATTAGCGGCACCGAGGCCAGCGTCTCGACATTATTTACAACCGTTGGACAGGCATATAAACCCTCAATGGCGGGAAATGGCGGACGAATTCGCGACATCCCGCGCTCGCCTTCAAGAGAATTGAGAAGCGCCGTTTCTTCGCCGCAAATATAGGCGCCGCCGCCGGTATGAACAGCCATATCCAAATCATATCCACTGCCGAAAATGTTTTTACCAAGCATTCCCTTGCCGTATGCAGATGCAATCGCCTGCTCCATCATTCGGGCAGGATATACAAATTCGCCCCGTATGTAGATATAGGCCTGATGACTTCCAATGGCAAAAGCGGCGATGGCCATGCCTTCGACAATACCATGGGGGTCACGCTCCATCAACACCCGGTCTTTACATGTTCCGGGTTCGGATTCATCGGCATTACAGACAAGATAGCGCGGCTTGGGGCTATCTTTGGGAATAAAGCTCCATTTCATTCCGGCAGGGAAACCGGCGCCACCGCGGCCACGCAATCCGGATTTTTTGACCTCATCAATAACCTGCGCCGGTTGCATGCTTTTTAGGACTTTTTCCAGAGCTTTATAGCCGCCATGAGAAATATAGGTGTCAATATCTACCTGATTTGGATCATCGATATATTTGAATAGAATCTTCTTTTCCATAATCAGGCCTGTTTTTTCATATCCTCGAGAATCTTGTCAACTTTCTCGCGCGTAAGATTCTCATAATATTTATCATTTATCTGCATCATGGGAGCCGAGGCACAACTGCCGAGGCATTCTACCGAAATCAGAGTGAATAAATTATCAGAAGTTGTCTCGCCCTTCTTGATACCCAATTTATTTTCCAGATACTCTATCAGGCTGTCAGCTCCAAGCAATGCACAGCTTATATTATGGCAAACCTGAATCAGATATTTACCAACCGGTTCCTTGGGGAACATCGTATAAAAAGTTGCCGCTTCGGCAATTTCCACAATTGGAATATTAATTATTTTAGAAATCTCTTTATAAATCTCTTCATTGAGATGACCGACCTGCCAATATGCAATTGTAATTGCCGGCAGAATGGCCGATTTATGATGCGGGTATTTGCCCATTTTTTCTTTGATTTTGGCCACTGATTCAGGAGTCAGTATCATCGGTCAACCTCACCAAGTACAATATCAATTGAACCAATAGCGGCGATAACATCGGCCACCATACGTCCCTCTATTAATTTGGGCAATGCGGAAAGATTCACATAAGAGGGCGGTCTTACCCGCATTCGATGCGGCATATTAGTACCGTCAGATGAGATATAATATCCCAATTCTCCCTTTGGGGCCTCAATTCCCTGATATACCGCCCCCCTCGGAGGTTTAAATCCCTCTGTAATCAGCTTAAAATGGAAAATCAATGATTCCATTTTGTTTAAGACATCTTCCTTGGGAGGCAAGACAATTCCTTGAGCCTTTATGCGGTAAGGTCCCTGAGGTAGTCCATCAAGCGCCTGTTTAATAATTCGAAGAGACTGCTTCATTTCTTCCATGCGAACAAGATATCTATCATACACATCGCCATTCTTGCCCAATGGAACCTCAAAATCAAATTTATCATAACCGCAGTAGGGGTTGGCCTTGCGAACATCATAATTGACGCCGGAGCCACGCAAAGTCGGTCCGGTCAATCCGCAATTGATAGCATCATCAGCTGAGATGCAGGCCACATCTATGGTTCTTTTCCGAAAGATTTTATTATCATTCAGCAATCTCTCGTAATCCCTAATCCGTTCAGGAATTACTTTCAAGAATTCCCGCACCCTCTTTTCAAAATCATCCGGTAACTCATAAGCCAAACCGCCAATCCGGAAATAGGTGGACATCATTCGCTGGCCTGAGCAGGCTTCATATATATCCAAGATCATCTCGCGTTCGCGAAAGGCATAGAGCAACATCGACATGGCGCCCAAATCAAGCGCATGAGTTCCAACCCAAACAAGATGTGAAGCAATTCGGGTCAATTCCGTGAGAATCACGCGGGCGTAGATGATCTTCTCATTCATTTCCAGTCCAAGAAGCTTCTCCACAGCGAGAACATACCCAAGGTTATTTGACATTGGGGCCATGTAATCCATTCTGTCCGTCATTGGGATTACTTTATAGTACAATTTCGACTCGGCGGTCTTTTCTATTCCGGTATGAAGATAACCAATATGTGGAGTAGCCTTGACAACGGTTTCGCCATCAAGCTCCAACTCAACGCGCAGGACCCCATGAGTGGCCGGATGCTGAGGCCCCATGTTGAGGGTCATGGTTTTTTTGCCGGAAGAGATTTCAATCATAATATTACTTCCGGCGGTTCATTTTTATTAAATGTAAACTGGGGCAATTCGTAAGTAAGCGGATAATCTTTGCGATGCGGATATCCTTCAAGCTCGTCAGGTGTTAATATTTTGCGTAAATCAGGATGCCCGACAAAAATGATTCCCATTAAATCATAAACTTCCCTCTCGAGCCAATCGGCAGTCTGCCAAATTGAAGTAATCGAATCAATTTTGGGGTCATTGTCGGCAAGCTGAATTTTTATAAATATCCGTTTTTTATGCTTAAAGGAATAAAGATTATAAATGACTTCGAAACGTCCATCGGCTGATTCCGGTTGGCCAAGCCAATCAAGGGCGCAAATATCAACCAAATAGATAAATTCGAATTCTTTATTTTCAAAAAATGATTTGCATATTTCAAACAAGTACTCTCGGCGAATATAAAAGGAAAGTTGGTTACGGAAATTATCTTCCTTAATCACCGCATCCGGGAAATTGGTCTTGAAATGCTCTCTAACTTTTTCTTCCATCCGCTAATAGGCCTATGCACCAAGCTTAAGTCTTGCTTCTTTTTTGGGTGAGAGTGATTCTTTTTTCACTTTCTCATATAGCTTCAATATTCCATCAATCAATTGTTCCGGACGGGGAGGACATCCCGGAACATACATATCGACAGGGATTATCTTATCAACTCCCTGCAAAATGGCATAATTATTAAATACTCCTCCGCACGATGCACATGAACCCATGGCAATAACCCATTTTGGATTCGGCATCTGGTCATAAAGACGTTTCACCACCGGCGCCATTTTCATCGATACGCGTCCGGCGACAATCATCAGGTCCGCCTGACGCGGCGAGGGTCTCATGACTTCCATGCCATATCGGGAAAGATCAAAATGCGGCGCAAAAGTCGAAATCATTTCGATGGCACAGCAGGCCAAGCCAAACCCGAACGGCCACATAGAACGAGTGCGCCCCCAGTTTACCATTTTATCTAAAGCTGTAAGGATAATCGAATCCGGTATTTTTTCTTCTAATCCCATTTCAAAGCTCCTTTACCAAGAATGTAGAAATATCCGACCATTAGAATTACGACAAATACCAGCATTTCGACAAATCCAAACATCCCCAACTTGTTATAAATAACCGCCCAAGGGTACAGAAAAACAACTTCTATATCAAATATTATAAATAATATGGCAATCAAGTAGAATTTGACTGGAATCCGTTCTTTGGTATCTCCAACCGGTTTAATGCCGCTTTCATAAGGCTCACCCTTGGCTCCGCCTTTGGTACGACGGCCAAAAATGACCGAGACGGTTGCCATGGCAATGGCAATTATTGTGGCCAGAACAATCAAGACGAGAATTGGAAAAAACGTATTAAACATATTACCGTTCAACAATTTTAATTGCCAATTATAGAGATTCTGAAAATCCAAGTCAATAATTATTTGTGAAAATAATAACAATTAAATTATTGCTTTATATAATGACTATTCTACAAGTGGAAATAACCTAAATAGATAATCCACTGAACAAAATTGTTTAGTTTGCTTTTGATTGAGAATTAACAGCCAATTCTTATATGGTTTGAGAAAATCCAGCCCCTCTCACCTTTATAAACTTCAACGCGATATATGCCATTTTTGCGGGGGCAGAACTTCAAAGAGCTGACCTTCTCTTCTTCTATAATATGGCCGTTGCATACGATTCTAATCGTGCCTGTTTGCGGAGATTTCACAATAATTAATACGTCTTTGCATGAATCAATCTGACCCCCGCTAATGATTTTCTTTTCGCCCTGCATCGCCATAAAGGAAAATCCGGTTGCATCCCCCCATCTATAATTTGACACAAAAGCCCGACAATCCCGTATGGCATTATAGACTTGCTTGCCAGCCATAGCAACATCTTTTGATAACGGTTCATTCAATAGCAAATGCGTCCGGAGTGATTTGAATTGTACCTTATAAGGGAAAATAGTAATCCGGACTGGGCCTATTTTATAGGGGAATCCATGCACATCAATGGCTCCAAGTCCGGCAATTTTTTTCTCTTTGCTAAGATCATCCCATTTTTGAAGAATCCTTCCGGTGGGCGAACGCATAAATCTTCGCGGAGAAAAAACCATTTTAATTTTATTATACGGTTTTAAATTCTCCATCCATTCCGACATTTGATTCCAGATTTCTATGGCATCATAGCCATCGGCATCCCAGGCCAGCCATGGGTATGAAGGGTATTTCCCCAACCGCGGACGGATTTCATCGGGATGCGCAATAATGCCGAGCGCGCCCTCCTGTTTGGCCAAGGCAACATACTCGGTTGCTTTCAGATTGGCATCAAGAACATCTTTGGAATTAAAAATTAAATAGTGATTGCAGTCCTCCCTATCATTATGTTCGTAACCTATTAAAACAAGAGTGTTCTTATGATATCCCTCCTTTCCTTGTTGGCGAGATTTAAGGGTCATGTGGTCGGATACAAGAATAAAATCAAGCTTCAATGATGAGGCAATTTCCGCCACTTCATCAATCGATTTGGTTCCATCCGAATCAGTGGTATGAATATGAATGCATCCCACATATTCATAATATTCACCTGATTTATGCATATCTTTAATCCGCTCAGCCTTTCTTTTCAGGTACCTTGCGAAATATAATCAATCCGCCGGCCATCATAGCAATTAATGAAATTACGGCCAACTTATAGGGAAGTTTGGCAGAATCATCGGGAGATAAGCCAAGATTTTCCGATAGGGCTTTTCCAAGATAATTTTTGGGATTAAATAAATAGACAATTACCCCCCAAATCACCGGACCGACTATCGCCGCCGCCCGGCCTGAGAGTGAATACAGACCAAAAAAACGCCCCAACTCATTTTTGGGAACCATCTCGGCAAGAAGTGGACGGGAAACAGTCCATAAACCGCCCAATAAGATTCCTACCAATGAACCAAGCATATATGTAAATATCCTATTTTCTAATATCACAAATAAAATCAGAACCAATATCCATCCATAGATTATAAATGTCATCATTTTTTTCAACGAAAATTTCTGAGCTATTTTTCCAATTAAATATGATCCAAGCATGGCGGATATGGTTGACACGATAAGAAAGATTGTCAGGTCGGAATCAGAGAATCCCAGAACAATTGAA